>CALEDW010000256.1 GCA_937949585.1 uncultured Acidimicrobiia bacterium | reverse complement strand
GGAGGGTGCACCGTGACCGGGGAGGCACCGGTGCAGGAGCAGCGGGGGCACGGGTCCCCGGCGCACACGCCGAGAGGGCAGGCCGGCGAGACGCTGGTCGAGACCCTCGCGACGGTCGCGATCGCGGGCCTGGCGATCGTGACCTTCGTCGGCGCGCTCTTCGCCGTGGTGACGGTCTCCCAGTACCACCGGAACGAGGCCCGGGTAGAGACCATGCTCCGGGGCTACGCCGAGCAGCTCAAGGCCTCGGTCGGCGCGTTGCGCTACCGGGAGTGCGCCACCCCCGCCGACTACGGCGGTCCGTCGCTCACCCTCCCGCCCGGTACGCCCTCGGGCTACACGGCCACGCTGTCGGCGGTGGCGTTCTGGGACGGCAAGGCCGTCGCGCCGGGAGCGGAGCCGGTGTTCGTCCCGCTGGCCACCATGCAGACCGCGCCGGGGACGACCCACTCCGGCGACTGCCGGGCGGCCCCTGCGAGCAATCCTGAGTGCCGGGCGCTCTGGGCACTCGACGGGCCCTGTGACAACGGCCTGCAGCGCCTCACCGTCACCGTCTCCTCGATCGGGGGAGAGCGCTCGGCCACGGAGTCGGTGGTGGTCTACAAGCGCGATGCCCGCTGCATCACCAGCGGCGGGACCCCGCCGACCACGAGCATCGGGGCGGGCCAGTGCTGAGCAGGGGGTGGGGATCCGGCGGAGACGGGCCCGTCGGCCGTCTCGCCGCGGCGGGGCGCCGGGCGCTCCCGGGCGAGCGGGGGATGACGCTCATCGAATTGGCGGTGGTGATCACCGTCCTGTCGCTCATCGTGTTCCCCCTCATGGCCGCGATCTGGTTGGCGATCAAGACGATCGACTCCTCCGCCGACCGGATGGCGGCGTCGGCCGACGCGCAGTTCCTCGCGCAGTACTTCCCCCGCGACGTCGCCAACACCGAGCCCGAGGGGTACAACAACGCGGCCCGGGGCACCTGCCCGAGCCCTCACCCCGACGTCGGTGGTGTCGACCTGTTCACCCTCACGTGGAACTTCGTCGCCTCCACCACCGACCCGTCGATCGAGCCGGTTCGGGTGACCTACGCCGCCGTCGGGGTCGGGAAGGCCTCGACCCTCGTGCGCCGCCAGTGCACCGGGACGGGGTCCCCCCAGGAGAACACGGTGGCCAGCGGGTTCGGGTCGGGGCCGGGCAGCGCCGAGCGCTTCATCCGGGACTCGAGCGGCAACTACCTCGGCAGGCCCGGGACCACCGGCCCGCCGATCTGGTGCGACGCCACCGCCTGCACGATCTGGGTCCACGGTGCCGGAGACGACGCCTTCGACTACCGGGTCACCGGCCGGCGCCGGGTGATCGGCACGACGCCGGAGGGAACCGGCGGTCCCGGCAAACCCGAGAACGTGGTCTGCGCGGCCGGCAACCGCCGGGTCGACCTGTCGTGGACGCCGCCCGCGAACGCCGGCGGACCCGCTCAGTCGATCGACCGGTACCAGGTCTACGTGTACGACGCGCTCACCGGAACCCAGGTCGCACTCGTCGGGACCCCCGACGCCGCGACGACGTTCCGCGTCCAGCCGTCGAACTTCCCCGGCATCACCAACGGCGTGACCTACGAGTTCCGGGTGCAGGCCCGCAACACCCCGCCCGGGTTCTGGGGGGCGCTGTCCGACCCGGTCGCCTGCACCCCGGCGATCGTGGCGCCCGACCCGCCGACGATCACCGCGGTGGCGGCGGGTCCGGTGACGGCGCCCCTGCAGGGCAGCGTCACCTGGTCGGCCCCCGCCGACGCCGGCGGGTCGGCGATCGTGGCCTACTGCGCCGCCACGGACCCGCTGCCGACCGCGGCTCCCACCGGCGGCCCGAGCTGTCCGGCCGGCACCATCCAGTTCCCGCCCGGCGCGGCGGGCAGTGCACAGACGATCCCCAACCTGGCCCCGAACCAGCTCTACTCAGTGGTGCTCACGGCCGTGAACGGGGCGGGCACCTCGGCACCGAGCGCCCCGGCCATGTTCACCACCCTGCCGGCCGTACCGGGGCAGCCCACCGCGCACCGCGGACCCGGCGCGGGTCGGGCCACCGTCACCTGGACCCAACCCGCCCAGGTGTCGTGGGGCATCGACAACTACCGGGTGATCGCCACCCCGAGCGACGGCGGGCCGCCGATCGTCGGGGAGACCAACCCGGCGTCGGGGGCGGTGAGCACGTGCAGCCCACCGTCGGACACCTGCGCGGTGGTGAGCGGGCTCGACCCCAGTCCCACGAAACGTGGCTACACGTTCACGGTCCGTGCCCGCAACCGGCTCGGCGGGGTGAACGACGGCGACGGCTGGGGCCCGGCGTCACCGCCCTTCCCCCTGCTCGGGGTGGTTCCGCCGGTACCGACGCCCAGTCCGCCGGCGAGCCCCTACCAGGACACGACGAGCGGCACCCTCGGCGGTACCCGACGGAGCCGATCCGGCGACCAGCCGGTGGTGCTCCGGGGTGTGCGGGCGCCTCTGCCTGCTCACCACGTCGGCGGCCCGCACCGGACCCGACACCGCGGAAGGGGGGCGAAGGTGAGGAATCGGCAAAGGATGGGTCGGTGAAGCGGGAGCGGCGGCGGTCGCTGCCGGGCCGGAGGTGGTGGGGGCGTTGCCGGGGCGAGGACGGCATCTCGCTCCTCTTTGCGCTCGCGCTCCTCGTCCTGCTCGCCACCGGCGGCGTCGCCCTGGCCGGGTTTGCCTACGCGACCGCCCGGGTCACCAGCGGCACCCAGGAGCAGCGCAAGACCGCGTACGACACCGACGGGGCACTCGACACCGCGATCAACTACGTGCGTCGAAACCCCGGCCTCGGTGTCGATCCTGCCTACCAGCAGCCCGGCACACCGGCCTGCGTGCAGAAGATCCCGGGCCAGAACGGCGGACCGGCGATCACCGTGAGCTGTGCGGCCGCACCCACCGACCCGAACAACCCCTCCGAGATCCCTTCCGGCAAGCCCACCGACTCCGGCACCGCCCCGCCGGCGGCGATCGTGACCCTCGGGGACCGGCGTGACAACTACGGCCAGAGGGGCTTCTGGTCGCGCGGGATGCGCGACGACCACCACCAGCCGTCCAACGTGACGAACTGCCAGGGGGACGACACCACCGAGTACGGCATCCGTGCCCGCCCTACCGTGCCCGACGTCCCCTCGTCCTGCAGCACCGGCCAGGGCCCCGGCAACCCGTGGAACATCCAAGGATCGGTGGGGGCGAACTCGCCGATCCGGCTCGACGTCGGCGCGCTCAACATCGTCAACGGCGTCGACGGTACGCCCTCCGGGAGGGTGATCGTGCGGTCCAAGAGCACCGCCGACGCCTGCGGGGCGTCGGCGGTGAACGTCGGCTGCACCACCTGGACCTACGGGACCGCCGACCCGACGCTCTCGAACGGGGCGATCCCGCCGGAGCAGACGTGGACCTCGATCACCCGCGACCCCTACTACCAGCCCCGCGCCGTCGGCTGTGCCACCTGTTCGACCGATCACATGCCCCAGCCGTTCGTCACCGACCCGGTGAGCGGCGCCACGAGCCCGCCCCCCCAGCCTGCCGACCAGGCCTTCAACCCGGATCCCCCGGTGAACGACCCGTACCCCTCGTACCGGTTCCTCAACTGGAACTCCAAGAGCGTGCCCTCCTGCGGGGGGAACAACGGGCCGAGCGGCACGGCGAACTTCGCCAACCTCACCCAGTTCTTCCCAGGCGTCTACACCGACGTCGGCGCGCTCAACTCGCTGTTCGACTCCTGTGACGGGGCCTACTGGTTCCGTCCCGGCGTCTACTACTTCAACTTCAACGGGTCGCCGGCCCCCAACTCCTGCAACGGCGGCGGACCGGTGCGCAACGAGTGGTGCATCCCCGGCGGGAACACCTCGATCGTCGGCGGGACCCCGTTCGGCTGGGACCCCTCATCCAGCGCCACCGCCAACCTCACCCTGCGCTGCGCGGGCACCGCGGCGACCCCGCCCGGGGCCTGCGTGTCCACCGGGATCTGGACGCCCTTCTGGTCGAACCCGTCCCGGGCCTCCCGACCGATGGCGACGACGGGCACCACCGCGGTGGACGGCCAGTACGCCTCCTCCACGCTGTGCGTGCTGTTGTGTTTCTCGTCCAGCCTCACCATCGATCAGTTCCCGACGGTGTCTCCGGGGATCTACGGAGGGCCGGTGAACGTGAAGGTCTGGCACCACGAGACGAACGCTTCGGCGATGAACACCCCGGCGATCGAGGTGGGGTACCGGGGCTTCGGCGGGTACTTCGGAGCGAGCTGCGGCACCTTCGCGCTCACGAAGCGCACCACCCCGGGGGGCTACGACGAGTTGAGCGCCGCCCAGCAGGCCCAGCTCGGCGCCTGCCTCAACACCGGCGACAAGCTCAGCCGGGTCTGGGTCCGCTACGCCGTGTCGAAGCCGTTCTCGAGCATCTTCTCCTCGCCGGCCACCTTCCTCGACGGAGTGGAGATCGAGGTGCAGGGCATCCCCAACCAGCCCTTCTTCCCGACCCGACCACCCAACCCGGCCATCGGTGACCCGGGCGGCAACTGCGACCCCGACCGGCCGGGGGTGCAGTTCATCTTCGGCGGAGAGAGCCACGTGACGCTGTCCTCCAAGAACACCGGCACCGGCGGCGCACCCGGGTACGCCTCGATGGAGCTGTGTGCCGGGCCCGACATCTCCACCGTCGACCCCGTGACCGGCCGACCCACCGGCATCGAGAGCAAGCCGCAGATCGCGGTGTTCGGTGTGCCGGCCCCGCCACCGCTGCGACCGTTCGACGTGGTCCACGCCCCGCACGGCTCGTCGAGCGGCGGCGGGGCCGCGGGTCTGGCCAACGCCCGCCGGATCGGCGAGCCGACCGGGCAGGTCTACGCCACGATCACCCAAGGACGCTCCCTCGGCGACAGCGTCTCCAGCGTCGACATGCGTTTCGACGGCTACTCGCCGCCGGCGGGGTACACGATCGACAGCGTGCAGCTCGTGCTCGGCTACCACACCGGCCCCGCGGCGCGGCCGCGCTACGACATCGGGCCGGACAACGCGTCGTGGCGGAACGGGGGCGGCTGGTGCCGCTCCGGCGAGCTCCCGAACGGCGCCGGTTCGAACGGCCCCGGCGGCATCGGGATCTACGTGTTCGACGTGACCTCCTGTCTCACCGAGGGCCGCCTCGCCGGCAAGTTCCGGGTGCGGTACGAAGGCTGGTGCGCAACCTGTTGGTATGGGGGCACCGACTACCTCGACGGTGCCGAGATCGTGTTCCGTCTGCGGCCGACGAGTACCTCGGCCCGGTTGCTCACCCCGGCATGGGGCTGCCGGGTGCTGGCCCCCAACTACTGGAACGGCTACGGCACCGGCTGGAGCCCGATCGGCAGCCCGGCCGGGGCCGCGATGACCTGGTCGACCCCCGCCAGCAACGACTGCGCGGTGATCCGAACGAGTGCCAACCGGGAGGGCTCCTCGAACCCCAACGTCCGCCGCGGTCGGTTCTCGGCCAAGGGCACCGTGTATGTCCCCTCCGATGCCGTGGAGATCGGCGAGTGGGACAACTACTACCCGGTGTTCACCCGGGGCCTGGTGGCCCGCCACCTCCGGCTGCGAAACTTCGCCTACCGCGACGGCTATTCGGGCCCCGTCGCCGGCGGTCCGCTCGACAAGAGCCGGGCCGAGCGCCGGGTGATCTTCACCGCTTGCGTCAAGGCCTCGGGGAGCGGTGCCTGCGACGCCTCGGCCGGCGACCGGATCCTCGGCACCGCGGCGGTGATCTTCGAGAAGGGGACGCAGCGCCCGCGGGTCAAGGCCTGGAACGTCCGGGCCTGACCCGGCGCGTGCAGGGCGGGCCGTTGAGGTCGCGGTCCCGGGTGGCGCGCGCTTCGCGCTCCCCCGGCTTCGGATCGTGCACCCGGAATGGGTCGATCGACCTATTCACTCAGCCGTCGGCGATCCGAAACCCCCAGGTGCCGAGTCCCGCCGGGGCGCGGTGCGTTGCGGGGGAGGGTTCCTCCCCGACGGCAGCGGAGGGCAGGCCCCTCCCCGACGAAAGGACGGACCTCGTGCTCAAGCACTTGATTGAGCGCCGGGAGTGGAGCGAGCGCAACGCCCTGCAGAAGGGGTTCACGCTCATCGAGCTCCTGGTGGTGATCGTGATCCTCGGCATCCTCGCCGCCGTTGTGGTGTTCGCCGTTCGCGGCATCGGCGACAGGGGCCAGGGCAATGCCTGCGCGATCGACCGTCGGACGATCAAGACCGCCCAGGAGGCCGCGTTCGCCCGGAACGGTGCCTACCTCAGCGAGGCGGATCTGGTGGCCCGCGGGTTCCTCGAGTCGGCGTCGAACTACTACGACGTGACTTTGACCAGTCCCACGGCGTACAGAATCAGTCCGCAGGCCGGGTCGCCCTGCACCTGATCCCGAACGTCTGAC
>CALEDW010000255.1 GCA_937949585.1 uncultured Acidimicrobiia bacterium | reverse complement strand
CCGGACCGGCGGGCGTCGCGGGCTGGGTCGAGCGCCGCCGGTTGCGCCCCCCGCGCCGGCCCCGCCGGCGTGGGCGCCCGCGCTCAGGGGCGGGCGAGGTCGGCGTGTCCGGCTCCCCTGCGGCCGCCGGCGAGGCGGACGCGGCCGGAGGGGGCGGCCCGTCGGTCGTGGACGGGCCGACGAGATCTGCGGAGGTGGGGCCGGCGGCCCCGGTCGTGGGTTCTGTGACCATCGGTTCCTTCTCTCACGGGGCGCACTCCTGCGGGGTGCGCATCGCGTCGGCGACCAGCGGGTCCAGGCGGACGCCGTCGCGTTCGATCAACTGGGCGCGGCGCAGCACCCGGGCGTCGCAGCCCGGTGCCGTCGCCGCGATGACCTCGGTCGGCCGCGGGGCCTCGGTCCCGGCCCCGACGACCAGCTCCACCACCACCTGCGCCGGTCCGGCCTCGCGCACCTCGATGCGCTCCAGGCCCGGCCGCACGTCCACCACGGTGGTGCCGCCCTTGCGCTCGCGGCTGACCTCCCACACCGGGGCGGCCCGCAGGTGCGCGACCCGCTCGCTCACGGTGGCGACGGGGACGGCCCGGCCGGGGCCGGCCGGGCGCAGGGTCAGCTCCCAGGTGTGGTGCGTCACCGCCTCGGCCAGCGCCGGGGCGCGGGGGGCCAGCTCGGCCACGCCGGTGACCACCAGCCCGGCGGGGAGCGCCGCGCTGACCGCCACCCCCAGCCCCTCGGTGGCCGCCGGGGTGCGCAGGGCAACGTCGAGGTACTCGGCGTCACTCTCGTAGCCGAGCGCCAGCGCCGGGCCGAAGCTCACCCGGGGGCGGGGTGAGAAGCCTTCGGTGACGGCGACGGGAACCGCGGCGGCCCGCAGCGCCCGCTCGAACGCCCGGGCCACGTCGCGGTGGGAGATGAAGCGGATCCGGCCGCGCTTGGCGTACCGGAGCCGCAGGGCGGGGTGGCGGTCGCCCTTCACGCCGCGGGGCTCCGGGTCGGGCCGAGACCGACCGGGACGGCGGCCGGCCGCTCGCCGCCCCGGGACAGGTCCTGACCGGTGCCCTGGCTACCCCCGGCCGGGGGCACCGGTGAGGCCACCACGTGCTCGAGGGCGTACCCGGTGCAGACGCCGCAGTCGTAGCAGGGGGTCCACCGGCAGTCGGGGAGCCCGTGGGCGGCGAGGGCGGCCTGAAAGTCCTGCCACAGGAACTCCTTGTGGAGTCCCGCCCCGATGTGGTCCCAGGGCAGCGTCTCGTCCGGTTCGCGGTGGCGGGTCACGTACCAGTCGGGATCGAGACCCTCGTCCGCCATGGCCTGCAGCCACAGCCCCAGATCGAAGCGCTCGCTCCACTCCTGGAACGTGCCGCCGGCGCGCCAGACCCGCTCGATCACAGGGCCGATCCGCCGGTCGCCCCGGCTGGCGATGCCCTCGGCGAACGAGGCGGCCGGATCGTGCCAGCGCAGCTGGGCACCGGAGCGGTGCAGGGCTTCGCGCACCAGCCCGATGCGGCGACCCAACTCGGCCACCGAGGCCTGCCCGAACCACTGGAACGGGGTGTGCGGCTTGGGCACGAACCCGCCGAGCGACACGGTGGCCGCCGCACTGCGGTGGTACCGCCGCCCGATCGCCACCACCTGGCGGGCCAGCTCGGCGATCCCGAGGGTGTCCTCGTCGGTCTCGGTGGGCAGCCCGGTGAGGAAATACAGCTTCACCCGGCGCCACCCCTGCGAGTAGGCGGCCTCCACCGCCGCGTACAGGTCGGCCTCGGTGACGAGCTTGTTGATCACCTGCCGCAGCCGCCACGTGCCCGCCTCGGGCGCGAAGGTGAGCCCGGTGCGCCGGGCCCGCTGGATCTGGGAGGCCACCTCCACGGTGAACGCATCGACGCGCAGGGACGGCAGCGACACGCTCACGCACCCGCCGTCGGCACCGGCGGCGATCACGTCGCCGACCAGTCCCTCGATCCCCGAGTAGTCGGCGGTGGACAAGGAGGTGAGCGCGACCTCCTCGTAGCCGGTCCGGGCCAGGCCCTCGGCGATCATCGCCCGCACCTGCTCCGCCGGGCGTTCCCGCACGGGGCGGGTGATCATCCCCGCCTGGCAGAACCGGCAGCCCCGCGTGCAGCCCCGGAACACCTCGACGTTCAGCCGGTCGTGCACCACCTCGATGAGCGGCACGAGCTGGCGCCGGGGGTAGGGCCAGGCGGCCAGGTCGGCGATCGTCGCCTTCTCCACCCGCTCCGGGACCCCGGGTCGCCGAGGCCGGACCTCGACCAGGCGCCCCCCGTCGTAGACCGCCTCGTAGCAGGACGGCACGTACACGCCCGGCACCTCCGCCAGCGCGCCCAGGACCCCGGCGCGCCCGCCGGGACGGCCCCGGGCCCGCCAGTCGGCCAGGAGCTCGGTGATCCGGCCGACGGCCTCCTCCCCGTCGCCGATCACGAAGGCGTCGACGAACGCGGCGAGCGGCTCGGGGTTGAAGGAGCAGTGGCCGCCGGCGAGCACGAGCGGGTCGTCGTCGCCCCGGGCCTCCGCCCGCACCGGCACCCCGCCGAGGTCGAGGCAGTTCAGCACGTTGGTGTAGACGAGCTCCGCCGACAGGTTGAACGCCACCACGTCGAAGGAGGCGGCCGGACGGTGGCCGTCGACCGAGAACAGGGGGACCCCGGCGGCGCGCATCTCGGCCTCCATGTCCACCCAGGGCGCGTAGGCGCGTTCGGCGACGGCATCGTCACGCTCGTTCAGGATCTCGTAGAGGATCTGCAGCCCCTGGTTGGGGAGCCCGATCTCGTACGTGTCGGGATACACGAGGAGCCAGGCGACGGCGCCCGGATGGTGGTCCGGACGCAGCGCCCCTCGTTCCATCCCGATGTACCGGGCGGGCTTGGCGACCCTGGCCAGGAGCGGTTCGATCCGCGGCCAGAGGCTGGACATGGCTCCGGCAGTGTACCGGCCCGCCCCGAGGCGTCCGGCGACGGGCCGCCCGCCCCGGCTCGACTCAGGCGAACCGACGCATGTGGACGTTGGCGACGAGGCCGATGCAGGCGAACGAGGTGAGCACCGACGACCCGCCGTAGCTGAGCCACGGCAGCGGGATCCCGGTGATGGGCATGATGCCCATCGCCATCCCGACGTTCTGGAACACCTGGAACGTGAGCATGGCCAGCACCCCGACGCAGCACAACGTCCCGAACGTGTCGTCGGCCAGCAACGCGGCCCGCCAGACCCGCCAGGCCAGGAGCGCGAACAGGGCGAGGATCGGGGCGCTGCCGAGGAACCCGAGCTCCTCGCCGGCGACGGTGAAGATGAAGTCGGTGTGCTGCTCGGGCACGTAAGCGCTGCCGGTCTGGGTACCCGAGAACAGCCCCTGGCCGCGCAGGCCGCCGTTGCCGATCGCGATCTGGGACTGCCGTTGGTTGTAGCCGGAGGCCTGCGGGTCCCGTCCGGCCTGGGCGAACGAGGTGAGGCGCTCCACCTGGTACTCCTCGAGCACGCCGAGCTGCACCGCGGCCACCGCCAGGGTGGCCCCGGCCAGGGTCAGCACCACCAGGTGGCGGGCCCGCGCCCCGGCCGCGGCGAGTACGGCCAGGGTGACGACCCCGAGGATGAGGTTGGTACCCAGGTCGGGTTGCGCCTGGATGAGCAGCATCGGCACCGCGGCGAGGCCGAGGGTCACCGCCACCCGCCGCCCGTCGAGGTCGCCCCGGTACCTCCCGCAGTAGCCGGCGAGCACCAGGATGAGCACGAACTTCGCGAACTCACCGGGCTGCAGCTGCAGGGGACCGAGGTCGAAACGGGCCTGGGCCCCCTTCACGCTCACCCCGAGCGGGCTGAGCACCGCGGCGAGGAGGGCGACGACCGCCAGGTACCCGGCGAACGCCGCCTCCCGCAGCCGCCGGTAGTCCACCGCCATCACCGCCGCCATCACCGCCAGGCCCAGCACCACCGCGAACCCCTGCCGCTGCACGTAGGTGAGGGGGTCGAGCCCGGCGTCGGTCAGGCGGCGGCGGGTCGCCGAGGCGATCAGCACCAGCCCGACGCCCGACAGCAGGACCGGGCACACGACGAGCAGCGGATCGACGTGGCGCAGCGGCGACGCCTCGATCCGGGCGCGGCGGTCGCTGAGGACGGGTGCGGTCACGAGCTCCTCCGTCGCCTCAGTTCCCCCGCGGCGGGGGCACCACCACCACCGGGGTCGCCGGCAGGCCGTACAACGCCTCGATCACCCGCCGGACGATCGGGGCGGCGGTGGCGGCCCCGTACCCGGCCTCCTCCACCACCGCCGCGACCACCCAGCGGGGCTCGTCGGCCGGGGTCAGCGCGACGAACAGCGACGTGTTCTGGCGGCCCGCCACCTGCGCGGTGCCGGTCTTGCCGGCCACCAGCCCGGCCGGGAACCCGGCGAACACCCGGGCCGCGGTTCCCTCCCGCTGCTCCACCGCGCCCCGCAATCCGGCGAGGATCACCTCCCGGCCCGGCACCGGGACCTGACGCCGCACGATGGGGGCCAGGGTGCGGCCCGCCGAGCCGTCCACCTCCACGACCTCTTCCACCAGCCGCGGTTCGAACAGGGTCCCACCGTTGGCGAGCGCGGCGTAGGCGTTGGCGATCTGGATCGGCGTCGCCAGCACGTCGCCCTGCCCGATCGCGGACTGGATGTTGTCCCCGGGCAGCCAGTCCGGGTAC
>CALEDW010000254.1 GCA_937949585.1 uncultured Acidimicrobiia bacterium | reverse complement strand
CAGCGCCCCAGTGACAGCGGCACGTTCCGGTGCGGGCAGCGGTCGGCGAGGGCGGCGGGCCGGCCCGAGCGGTCGCGGAACAACACGAGCGGCGTGTCGTGCACCACCACACCCAGCGGCCGGCGCCGCAGCGAGCGACTGAAACACGCCGCGTACCACCATCGGGGGAGCGCCTCCCCGGTGGGGCGTTCCCCCCGAGGAGCCGCCGGGTTCGGTCCCGCGGCGGTCACGGCGGCTCACGCCGCGGCGAGGTGCCGGCGCAGGAACGCCACCGCGTCGGCCCAGGCCGCCGCGGCGGCGTCGGCGTCATAGGTGCCGAGCGGGTCGTCCTCGTTGGCGAACGCGTGCCCGGTCCCCGGGTGCACCTCGAAGGTGACGTCCTTGCCGGCGGCGCGCAGCTCGGATTCCAGGGCGCGCACCGCATCGGGCGGGAAGAAGTCGTCCTGCTCGGCGAAGTGTCCCCGCACCGGTGCGGACAGGCCCGACCAGTCGGGCGCGGCGTCGCCGAGGGGCGCGCCGTAGAAGGGCACCGCGGCGCCGATCGCGTCGCCCTGCTCGGCGGCGAGGCGGAGGGTGAGCATCCCGCCCATGCAGAACCCGATCACCCCGACGCGCCCGCCGTCCACATCAGGGCGCCCCTGCAGGTACCGCACCGCGGCGGCCATGTCGGCCGAGGCCCGGTCCGCCGGCAGCTCCTGCATGAGCCGGGCCGCCTTGTCCATCTCGGTGTGCTCGGCGATCTCGCCGTGGTACAGGTCGGGCACGAGGGCCACGAACCCTTCACCCGCCAGCCGGTCGGCGACGCGGAGGATCTGGGGGTGCAGGCCCCACCACTCCTGGAGCACCAGGACCCCGGGCCCGTGACCCGCCTCGGGACGGGCGAGGTAGCCCTGTGCCTCCTCGCCGTCGACCGGGAACCTCACCATCTCACCCATGCCCGGCAACGCTAGCGGGCGGCGTTCGCTCGGGTCAGGGGCGGCCGGAGTCGAGCGCCCGGGCCACCAGGACGGCACCGGGCGCGGACCGCGCCACCGCGGACGCCGCCGAACCGAGGGTGAGGCGCCGGAGCCCGCCGAGACCCCGGGTGCCGAGCACGATGAGCGAGGCCCCCACCCGGGCGGCCTCGCCGAGGATCGCGGCGGCCACCGTGCGGGTCCGGGGCAGCACCCGGGTCTCCAGCTCGGCCCCGCCGAGGACGGCTGCGGCATCGGCGAGCGCGGCGGCCGTGTCGGTCCGCCCGTCGTCGACCGCGACGGCCAGCACGGCCTCCAGCCCGGCTCGCCACGGCAGTGCGGCCAGCGTCTCCATGGCCCGGCGGGCGTGCGGCGACCCGTCGGTGGCCACCAGCGCGCGGCGCACCGCGGCGGCGTGGCGCACCACGACGAGCGGCGCGACCGGCCCGTGCAGCAGGTACTCCGCGGTGCTGCCCAGATGGAGGGCTTTCACGAGACCGTGCCCCCGGCTGCCGATCACGACGAGGTCGGCCGGGGTCTCCAGCAGCGCGAGGCGGGGGTCGGCCACGGCCCGGAGGTGGACGACCTCGTCGAAGGCCGCATCGGCGAACGCGACCCGGGGGTCGGGGGGATCCCAGGGCCGGGGCCGGGCCGCCTCGGCACCGGGCGGCGGTCCGATCGGTGGTGGGTCGGCGTGCAGCACCGCCACGCGCCAACCCGGCCAGCGCTGCTCGTTCACCCAGAGCCAGGCGACGTCGGCGCCGGGTGAGCCGTCGTCCCCGAAGAGCAGGAGCGGCCCGCTCACCGCACCACCTCCGGGTCGGTCCCGGACGCCGGGTCGCGGGTCCGCAGCCAGGAGACCGCGACCGACACCGTGATCGTGACCACGATGACCCCCAGCGACAGCCAGATCGGCAGCTTCACCTTCTCGGAGACGAGCATCTTCGCTCCGACGTACACGAGGACCACGGCCAGCCCGTACTTGAGGTAGGTGAAGCGGCGGATCATCCCGGCGAGCACGAAGTACAGCGCCCGCAGCCCGAGGATGGCGAACGCGTTCGAGGTGAACACGAGGAAGGTGTCGCGGGTCACGGCGAAGATCGCCGGGATCGAGTCGACCGCGAAGAGCACGTCGGTGGTCTCGATCACGACCAACACGGCCAACATCGGGGTGGCCAGCAGCCGCCCCGCTTCCCGTACGAAGAACCGCTGACCGCGGTAGTCGCTCGTCATCGGTACGACTCGGCGCACCGCCCGCAGGACCGGGTTGCGCTCGGGGTGGACCTCGGTCTCGTCATGGGTGCCCATCCGGATCCCGGTCACGACCAGGAAGGCCCCGAACACGTAGATCGTCCAGTGGAACCTGGCCAACAGCGCGGCCCCGGCGGCGATGAACGCGGCCCGCATCACGAGGGCGCCGAGGACCCCCCAGTACAGCACCCGGTGCTGGAACGCCGGGGGCACGGCGAAGTAGCCGAGCAGCACGGCGAACACGAAGATGTTGTCCACCGAGAGGCTCTTCTCGATCAGGTACCCGGCGAGGTACTGCCCGGCGACGTGGCCGCCCTCGACCACCCAGATCACCCCTCCGAACCCGAGGCCGAGCGCCACCCACACCGCGCTCCAGGCCAGCGCCTCCCGCATCCCCACGGTGTGCGCCTCGCGGTGGAACACCAGCAAGTCGATCGCCAGCATCACGAGGATGAAGCCGACGACGGCGGCCCAGGCCCAGGGGGCGACGTCCACCGCCGGCTCCGTCAGGACGCGCCGCGACGGGGGCCGGGGCCGACGGGCGCCGCCCGCACGTCCAGGCTGTCCGACCCGGCCGTGATCGTCACCCGGAGCAGCGGGGCGCACGGTGCGGAGACGGCCCGGCCGTCCCGGGCCGCGGCGAGGCCGCCGTGGGGGTAGGTCCGCGCCGGCAACGCGATCACGGTCGTGAGCGCCGGCGGGGCGGCGGCGACGTCGGGGACCACGGTCGAGCCGTGCCGGGGCCGGTGCGGGTCGCGCAGCCGGGTGCGCGGGGTCCGACCAGAGCACCCCGGCCCGGGCCGGGGGCGGCGTGCGGTCCCGGTGCTCACGTCGACGCGCCCGCGCCTGCCGCCGGTGCGGCGAGGATCGGCTCCGCGTCCCCGGGTTCGGGCCGCTCGGCGACCGCCCGCGCCTCGGCGAGCTGCCAGGCGGCCGCGGCCCGCCACCGCTCGACCTCGCCCCGGGGCGGGGATCCCGGGGGGGCGGCCGCCAGGACCGACAACTCCAGCGCCCCGAGCGTGCGGGCGAGCACCTCGAGCCAGCGGCGGGCCGCGACGGCGCCCGGCAGCGGGTCGGTGGCGGCCGCGCCGAGGGCACGGATCGCCCGGTCGCCGAGGCCGACCGCCGCCGCACCTTCCGGCCCGGCGGACCGGCCCAGCGCCGCCAGGTGGCGGGAGCAGGCACCGAGGAGGTCGAGCCGGCCGCAGTCGTGGAGGATCTGGGCCACGAGCACGTTGTGGGTACCCTCCCACGACTCGTAGACGAT
Organism: uncultured Acidimicrobiia bacterium; assembly: GCA_937949585.1. GTDB lineage: Bacteria > Actinomycetota > Acidimicrobiia > IMCC26256 > CALEDW01 > CALEDW01. The sequence continues at coordinate 5,228 of CALEDW010000254.1, read as the reverse complement.
GCAGTCGCGGTAGAGCCGGGGCAGAACGCTGAAGTCCTCGATCGTCCCGTTACCGCCGAGCACCTCGATCGCGTCCCGCACCACCCGGGTCGCGACCTGGGAGGTGTGCAGCTTCAAGGCGTTCACGAGGAGCCGGTGGAGCGCCTGCTCGTCGGGCGCCGCGTCCTCCCGGTCGCTGCGTTCGTCGAGCAGGGTCAACCTCCACACCGCGGCCTGCGCGGCGAGGGTCTCGGCGGCCATGCGGGCCAGGGTGGCCTGCGTGGCGGGGAACTCGCCGATGCGCCTCCCGAACGCCACGCGGTGCGCGGCGTAGGCCTGCGCCTCCAGTGTGGCCCGGCGCATCATGCCCACCGAGCCCACCGCCGTGAGCCAGCGGCTGGTGTTGAGCACGATCCCCACCGCAGTCCGGAACCCCTCCTCTACCGGCCCGACCGGCCAGGCCCGCGCCCCGTCGAAGTCGATCTCCGCCGAGGCCATGCCGCGGGTCCCGAGCTTCTCCTTGAGCCGGCGGAGCGCGAACCCGTTGGGGCGGCCCTCCAGGGTACGGGGCACCACGAAGCAGCCCAGGCCCCGGGTTCCGGGTGGGGCACCCGGGGCGCGGGCGGTGAGCAGGAACTGCTCGGCGTCGGCGACCGAGCAGAACCACTTCTCCCCGGTGATCAGCCACGTCCCGGCACCCTCCGGTTCGGCGTTGGTGGTGTTGACCCCGACGTCGCTGCCGCCCTGCACCTCGGTGAGGAACTGGGAGGCCCGCTCGGCGCGGGTGAGGTCGCGCTCCAGCAGCGGAGGGAGGAAACGGTCCCGAACCTCGGGTGTGGCCCGGCGACGGAGCGCCCGGGCCAGGCCGATCGTGCAGGTCGCCGGGCAGGCATGACCCGCTTCCCCTTCCAGCGACAGCAGCCCGAGCAGGACCGCCTGCTCGCAGGAGCGCCCGGGTTCCCCGGCCAGGGCGACGACCCCGCTCGCCCACACCTCGGCGCCGGCCCGGTGGTAGGCAGGGTCGAAGGTGACCGCCTCCACCCGGTGGCCGAGCCCGTCCCACCGGGCCGGCTCGGGCAGGTGGAGCCGGTGCTCGTAGCGGACCGCGGCGGGACCGATCACCTCGATGACCGCCTTCCCGAACGCCCGGGCCGTCTCGTGGAGCTCGCGCCGACGGTCGGCTGCGAGGTCCCGGTCGACGAGGGCCCGGCCCAGGGCGTCGTGCCCCCACGGATCCCGGGGCACGGCCGCCCGCCAGGCCTCGAGGGCGGCGCGGGCCGTCTCGGGCGTGGGGGGGTCGGGCGTCACGGGTGCAAGTCTCGCACACCGGCCCGCCGCCACCCCCGCCGAGCGGTGGGACGGGACCGGCGGGCGCTAGCGTCCCGGCCCGCCGCGTGCGGGCCCGGCCCCCCGGGGGGCCGGGTGGCCCGAGCGCGACGCAGGGGAGCCGGGATCGGGAGGAGGACGGGATGGAGCTCGACGGTGCGGTCGCCCTGGTGACCGGCGGGGCCTCGGGGCTCGGCGAGGCGACGGTTCGCCGCCTCCACGCCGGGGGCGCCCGGGTCGTGATCCTCGACAAGGACGCCGGTCGTGGGGAGGCCGTCGCCGGGTCGCTCGGGGACGGCGCCCGGTTCGTGCAGACCGACGTGACCTCCGAGGAGTCGGTGCGGGCGGCCGTGGATGCCGCCGCCGGGATGGGGCCGCTGCGGATCGCCGTCAACTGCGCCGGCAGCGGCATGGCCGCGCGCACCGTCAACCGCGACGGCACCCCCCACGACCTCGCGCGCTACGAGTGGGTGATCCGACTCAACCTCATCGGCACGTTCAACGTGTGCCGTCTGGCGGCCGGCGCGATGTCGAGCGTCGAGCCCGACGCCGACGGCGAACGGGGGGTGCTGGTCAACACGGCGTCCATCGCCGCCTTCGACGGCCAGATCGGCCAGGTGGCCTACGCCGCCTCGAAGGGCGGGGTCGTCGGGATGACGCTGCCGATGGCCCGCGACCTGGCGGTGCTCGGCATCCGCGTGATGACGATCGCCCCGGGCAGCTTCGACACCCCGATCTTCGCCCTCGCGCCGGCGGAGATGCGGGAAGCGCTCTCGGGGATCGTGCCGTTCCCGTCCCGGATGGGACGGCCCGACGAGTTCGCGATGCTCGTCGAGCACATCGTCCGCAACCGCTACCTCAACGGAGAGGTCATCCGGATCGACGGGGCGGTGCGGTTCCCGCCCCGCTCGGTGTAGCCGCCGACGTCGGCGCGCCCGCCGAGAGGTCGCGGAGGCCTGCGGCACCCCAGATGGCCAGGAACGGGAACGCGGGGACGAGGAAACGGAACCCGCCCCCGAACAGCGCGGCAGGCGCGACCTGCGTCACGGTGAGGCTCAGCGGCACCACCCACCGGCCGCGCCAGCGCCCCCGCAGACCCCACGCCACGATCGCGAGCAGCCCCATCCAGAGGGCCCGCACCGCCCACCGGAAGGCCGGCGGGCCGACCACGTCCTTGTTGAGTCGGGTCACCGGGTCGAAGGTGCGGACGATGCGCTGTGCGGCGCGGATGGTGAACTCGGCGGGGTGCTCCCGGATCCAGCGGAGGGCGAAGCGCTGGTAGGCGCGGTCGCGCCCCAGTTCGTCGTCGGGGACGTCGGTCGGGAGCCCGGCGTCGGACTGCCCGGCACCGGCCACATCGTTGTTCGCCACCGCGAGCGTCTTGCCGCCGACGCTCGTGATCGGGACCACCGCCCCGAGACGCAGGTGGTTCCGTACCGTCCACGGGACGATCGCGACCATGAGCCCCAGCGCGAAGGCCGCCGCCGGGCGCCACCCCCGGCCCCGCCGGAGCGCGAACACCGCACCGCAGGGGGCCCAGAACAGCATCACGGGACGGACGAGCGCGCCGATCCCGGTGAGGACACCGACGGCCGACCACGCCCGCACCGGTGTCGGCGGCGGTGTCCAGGAACGGTCGACGAGCAGCGCCAGCTGCACGAGCAGCAGGTTGAACAGCGTCTCGCCGTACAGCGTGACGCCGATGAGCAGGGTCCAGGGGAAGCAGCCGTAGGCGAGGCCGGCGGCGGCGGCCCACCCCGGGCTGTCGAGGAGACGGCGCCCGAGCACCACGACCGACGCCGCGGCAGCGCCGGCGAGGACGGCGTTGAGCACGAGTCCGGCGTTGGGAGCGGGCGTGGTGATGCGGTACCACGCCGCGAGGAGGAACACCCAGCCGGGCGGCCGGCCCGCGGCCGGGGGCCCGAACGTCTGGGCCTCGACGAGGCGGACGGCCAGGTGGTGGTAGTCCCAGCCGTCCTCGTAGAGCGGTCCGATCCGTGAGCGCAGCGCCACCGAGGCGAGCCCCTGCACCCCCGCCACGGCGCACCCGACCATCGCCGCCGGCCGCCGGCGGCACGCCTGCGCGACGCGGACCGCACCCGACCGGCGGGCAGGTGTCACCACGCTCGCGGCCGCGCCGTCCGTCACCCGACGAGCGTAGCGACGCGCCCGGCGGGCGCGGTCCACGCCTCGCGACCGGCGTCCTCAGGTGGCACCGGCCTCCGGTCGCCCCTCGATCTGGATCCGAGGCAGCCTCCGGTCGAGCCACGACGGGAACCACCAGTTGCGGGCGCCGAGCAGCTCCATCGTGGCCGGCACCAGCAGCAACCGGACCAGGGTTGCGTCCAGGAGGATCGCCGCCGCCAGCCCTGTGCCGAACACCTTGATCACGCGGTCGTCCTCGAGCAGGAAGGAGCCGAAGATCACCACCATGATCGCCGCCGCGGCGGTGATCACCCGGGCCGTGGCGGCCAGCCCGTCCGCGACCGCCCCGGCGTTGTCGCCCGTGCGGTCCCACTCCTCCTTCATCCGGGAGAGCAGGAACACTTCGTAGTCCATCGACAGGCCGAACGTGATGGCGAAGAGCATCATGGGGACGAACGGCTCGATCGGCCCGGCGCGTCCGACCCCGACCAGCGACGCGCCCCAGCCCCACTGGTACACGGCCACCACGAGCCCGTAGGCGCCGCCCAGCGAGAGCAGGTTCATCACCACCGCTTTCAGTGGGACGAGCAGCGAGCGGAACACCACGCTGAGCAACAGGAACGACAGCCCGAGCACGGTGCCGAGGAACCAGAAGAACCGCGACGCGAGGTAGTCGGAGAAATCGACACCCACCGCGGTTCGGCCGGTGACGTAGACCTCACCCGTCCCGGCGGGCACGGCGCCGGGGATCACCTCCTCCCGCAGCGTCCGCACCAGCCGGGCGGTGTCGCGGTCCTGGGGGGCGCCGGCGGGCACCACCGTCCACTGCACGACCCGACCGTCCGGGTCGGTGCGCGGCCGCGTCACGGCCGCCACGCCCGGCGTCCGGCGCAACGCGGTGTCGAGGCGACGGCTGCGGTCGGCGGCCGTAGAGGCGGACGTGAGATCGGCGACCACGATCAACGGCCCGTTCGCACCGGGACCGAACGCCTCGGCGATGAGGTCGTAGGCGCGCCGGGGGCTGGTCTCCCGGGGCAGGTTCCCGGTGTCGGAGAATCCGAGCCGAAGGCCGAGCACCGGCAGGGCCACGACCACGAGCACCGCCAAGCCGACCGCGGCGACGGTTCCCGGCCGGCGCTGCACGAACCGGCTCCAGCGATAGGCGACCGTCTGCGCCCGGGGCCGGGGGATCCGGGCCGGTAACGGCCGGTGCAGCCACGGGACGACGCGGGCTCCGAGCAGGACCACGCCGGCCAGTGGCAGGGTCACCGCGCCGATCGGGACCCGGAACCCGGCCCCGACCAGTGCTGCGGCCACGAGACCGGCGGCGATGATCCCCCGCCGGCGGGTCAACTCCAGCCGCGAACCGATCGCCCCCAGCAGCGCGGGGAGCAGCGTGAGGGATGCGGCGAGGGTGAGCACCACCGCCGCGGCGGCGCCGATCGCCAGGCCCCGCACGAAGCTGAGACCGATGACCACGAGGCCGAGCAGGGACACGACGACCGTGACGCCGGCGAAGAGGACCGCCCGACCGGCGGTGTCGAGGGCACGGCCGGCGGCGCGGGAGGGCTGCCAGCCGGCGTGGATCAGCTCCCGGTACCGGGTGACGATGAACAGCGCGTAGTCGATCCCCACGCCGAGGCCGATCATGATCCCCAGCGTCGAGGTGAACTCCGGCATGGGCAGCACCAGGGACGCCAGTCCGATGAGGCTCACCCCGGCGGCGATCCCGGCGATCGCCACCCCGATGGGCAGTCCCATCGCCAGCACCGAACCGA
>CALEDW010000253.1 GCA_937949585.1 uncultured Acidimicrobiia bacterium | reverse complement strand
ACGGAGGGAGCGGGTCGCAGGCGTCATGCTCCGCGTATCGGCGGATCGGGTCCTGCGTCTTGAGCGCCGCGGCACGAACGTCCCGGCGGAACGGCGACGTCGCCGGCGCCGGGCCGTGGCCAACCGCCGTTCGCGCCGTGTGCCGCCGCCGCCGTGCACTCCGTCCCTGGACATCGGCTCGACCCTCGCTTCCTGCCCCTCCACCCGTCCTCACGGAACCCGGCGTGTCCGGACCCGGCGGCACCCTAGCGGCGGAGCGGCCCGGCGACACGGACCGGGACGGTGACCGCCGTCGGTAACGTGGCGGCGGTGCACGCCGACCTCCCCTTCGTGTGCTTCGCGGCCCAGGACTGGTGGTACCACAGCCGGGGGCACTCGGAGGTGCAACTCATGGTGCAGCTGGCCCGCCGGCACCCGGTCCTGCTCGTCAACAGCATCGGTATGCGCCTCCCCCTGCCGGGGCGCTCCACGCAGCCGTTGCGGCGGGTGGCGCGCAAGCTCTCCAGCCTGCGCCACGGCCTGTGCCGCATCGAGCCGGACCGGCTCTGGGTGCTGAGCCCCGTCTCGCTGCCGGTGCCCGGGCGCCCGCGCCTCCACGCCGCCACCGCCGCAATGGTCCGGGCCCAGGTCACGCGGGCGATGCGCCGCGTGGGCATCTCCGATCCGGTGATCGTGGTCACCATCCCCACGGCCTGGGACGTCGTCGCCCCGATGGCGCGGCGGGCGCTGCTGTACAACCGGGCCGATCGCCACTCCGCGATGCCCGGCGTCGACCGAACGGCCGTGGGCGGCCGGGAGCAGGAGTTGCTGCGGCGCGCCGACCGCGTGCTCTATGCCAGTCGCGCCTTCATGGACGAGGAAGCGGCCATGGTCGGTGACCGAGGTGTGTTCCTGGACCATGGTGTGGACCTCGACCACTTCCGGCCCGACCCGGGTGCGGGGGAGCCCCCCGACCTCGCCTCGATTCCCCGACCCCGGGTCGGGTTCTTCGGGATCATCGACGAGTACACCGTCGACGTCGGCCTCCTCGAGCGAGTCGCGCTCGGCGTGCCCGAGGCGCAGCTCGTGCTCATCGGCGACGCCACCGTCCCGTTGGATCGGCTGCGGTCCCTGCCCAACGTCCACCACCTCGGCCCCCGTCCGTACGCCGAGATCCCGCACTACGGACGGGGGTTCGACGTGGGACTCATGCCCTGGCTCCGCAACGACTGGATCCGGGCCGCCAACCCGATCAAGCTCAAGGAGTACCTGGCCCTGGGCCTCCCGGTCGTCTCCACCGACTACCCCGAGGTGCACCGCTACCGGCACGTGGTGACCGTCACCCCGTCCGCAGAGGCGTTCGTGGACGCCGTCCGGGCGCGGCTCGCCGACCGGGGGCCGGGGACGCCCGCGGACCGGCGCGCCGCCGTCGCCGGTGCCACCTGGCAGGCCCGCGCCCGGGAGTTGGAGGCGGTCGTCGCCGACGTCCTGGCGGCGCGGGCGTCCCGCTGATGTGCGGCATCGCCGGGGTGATCCGGTTCGACGGCGCCCCCGTGGACCCGGGGCTCGTGGCGGAGATGACCGCCGAGCTGGGCCACCGGGGTCCCGACGGCACCGGCACCTGGGTCGCCGGCCCGGTGGGTCTCGGTCACCGCCGCCTCTCGATCATCGACGTGGCCGGCTCGGCGCAGCCGATGGCGTCGACCGACGGGCGCCTGCGCGTGACCTTCAACGGGGAGATCCTCAACTACCGGGAGCTGCGCGCCGGGCTCGCCTACCCCTGGCGTACCAGCGGCGACACGGAGGTGATCCTCGCCGCGTACGAGCACGGCGGGATCGAGTCGGTGGACCGGCTCCGGGGCCAGTTCGCCTTCGCGCTCTGGGACGACCGGCAACGCCACGCCTGGCTGGTGCGGGACCGCATGGGCATCCTGCCCCTCTACTACCACCGGGACGCCCGCATGCTGGCCTTCGCCAGCGAGGTGAAGGCCCTGCTGCCGGCGCTGCGGGGCGGGCCGCAGGTCGACCCCGACGGCCTCGCCGAGTACCTCTGCCACCGGGTCGTCCCCGCGCCCCGCACCCTGTTCGCCGGCATCCGCAAGGTCCCGCCCGGCCACCGGCTGCGGGTGGGTCTGGACGGCGACGTGGACGTCGAGCCGTACTGGCTGCTCCCCCGGGACGGCGGGGACCTCGACGTGGACGACGGCACGGCGCGCCGCGACGTCTCGACCGCGCTCGGGGCGGCGGTCGACGAGGCGCTCGTCGCCGACGTCCCGGTCGGGGCGTTGCTGTCGGGCGGCCTGGACTCGAGCCTCATCGTGGCGCTGGCGGCGCGGCGGCAGGGCCCGGCGAACCTGCACACCTACTCGGCGACGTTCGGCGACCCGCGCTGGGACGAAGGGCGGTACGCCGCGGCGGTGGCGGAGACGATCGGGACCCGGCACCATGAGGTGCGGGTGGGCGCCGCCGACTTCGAGACGCTGTGGCACCGGCTCACCTGGCACCGCGACGGGCCCATGTCGGAGCCGGCGGACCTCGCCGTGTACCGCCTGGCGGAGGCGGCCCGGGCCGAGGTGAAGGTCCTGCTGAGCGGGGAGGGCAGCGACGAGCTCTTCGCCGGGTACCCCAAGTACGCGTTCGCGCGCCTCACCGCCGCCGCCGGCGTCGTGCCGGCGCCGGTGCGGGCCGCGGTACTGGGAGCCGTCGAGCGCCGGCTCCTCAGCCGGCGGTCGCGTCCGCGGGTCGCGGCCCGGGCCCTCGCCCAGCCGAGCGCGGCCGACCGGGCCCAGGCCTGGTTCGCGGCGTTCACCCCGGCCGAGGTGCTCGGGCTGCTCGGCCGGCCCGGTCCCCGCAGCCACGCCGAGGTGTGGGAGCGGGCCCGGGGCGACGCGCTGGCGCGGATGCAGTACCTCGACTGCCACGCCTGGCTCGCCGACAATCTCCTGGAGCGAGGCGACCGCATGTGCATGGCCGCTTCGGTCGAGTTGCGCCCCCCGTTCCTCGACCACCGGCTCGTGGAACTGGCGTTCGCGCTGCCCGGTCGCGCCAAGGTGCGGGGCCGCACCGGGAAGTGGGTGCTGCGGGCACTGGCCCGGGACCTCCTGCCCGACTGGGTGGCCCGCCGGCCCAAGGTCGGGTTCCGCCTCCCGATGGACGCCTGGTTCCGCACCGGCCTGCGGGAGATGGCCAACGACCTGCTCCTCGCCCCGGGATCCTTCGTGACCTCGATGATGGACCGCCGGCCCGTGGCGGCGCTCCTCGACCGCCACCACCGGGGCGCGGCGAACGAGGACGTCCGGATCTGGACGCTGCTGTGCCTCGAGGTGTGGCACGAGACGTTCTTCGGGGGCCGACGGCCCGGGGGCCGGCCGGCCCGCCCTTGCACCGAGAAATAGAACGTGTTTCACTTTCGGACGTGGGCCGCGTCCGCTTCCCGATCCCCTTCGGCTGGTTCCAGGTCGCCGAGCCCGACGAGGTGCCGCCCGGCACCGTGCTGCCCCTGCGCTACTTCGGCCGGGACCTGGTGTGCTGGGCCGACGAGCAGGGTGAGGTCCACGTCCAGGACGCGTTCTGCCCCCACCTCGGAGCCCACCTCGGCGTGGGCGGGGTCGTGGACCGGGGTGCGCTGCGCTGCCCGTTCCACGGCTGGCGCTTCGACGCCTCCGGGGCGTGCTGCGAGATCCCCTACAGCGACCGGGTCAACCGCAAGGCCCGGCTGCGCACCTACCCGGTGATCCTGCGCAACGGGCTGATCATGGTCTGGTACCACCCCGACCCCGCGGTGGCCCCGGCGTGGGACATCCCCGAGCTGCCCGAGGTCACCAGCCCCGAGTTCTCCGACTACCACACCTCGAGCTACGTCGTGCAGGCGCCGTGGCAGGAGCTGGGGGAGAACGCGGTCGACCCGGCGCACTTCCGCTACGTGCACGGCACCGACGAGGTGGCGACGATCCGGCGCTACGAGACCGACGGGCCGCGCTTCGTGATGATCTCCGAGCAGTCCTACGTCACCCCGCGGGGGGTCGTGATCGGCCACATCGACTCCTACGGGTTCGGCCCCGGGTTCAACTACGTGTGGTTCACCGGGATCGTCGACGCGCTGCTGGTCGCGACGACCACGCCCATCGACGAGGGCAGCGTGCAGGTGCGGTTCCACTTCACCGTCCGCAAGCTCGGCGACGATCGGTCCACCTCCACGGTGGCCGAGGCGTTCGTGGCCGAGATCAACAAGCAGCTGCGCGAGGACATCCCGATCTGGGAGCACAAGGTGCACCTGCCGACCCCGGCCCTCGCCGACACCGACGGGCCGATCATGCAGTATCGGCGCTGGTGCGCCCAGTTCTACACCGAGCCGCTCCCCGAGGTGAGCAGCCCCGCCACGTCGGCCACGTGACGGACGCGGGTCACCTCCAGGTGCGGGTGGTCGTCGTAGGGATCGACGAGCACCGGCCGCACGCCGGCCCGGAGGGCACCGAGCACGTCGGCGGCCGGGGTGTCACCCACGTGGATCGCCCGCTCGGCCGGCACGCCGAGTGCCTCCAGGGCGAGGTGGAAGATACGGGGGTCGGGCTTGGCGATCCCGACGACCGCCGAGTCGAGGATCGCGCCGACCTCCACCCCGGGGCCCGGGCCGACCTGGCACAGCGCGTCTTCCCGTAGCTGGGCCTCCACCGTCCCGTCGGCGTTGGAGACGATCGCGATCCGCACCCCGGTGCCGGCGAGGGCCCGGAGGGCCTCGTGGGCGCCGGGGATGACGTAGCTCCACAGCTCGGCGACGGTGAACTCGCTGAGCAGGATCTCGGCGGCCTCGTCGAGCCCGTCGCCGTCGACCCCCAACGTGGCGGCGAACGCCCTGTTGTAGGCGAGCCACACGTCGCGGTCGCCTTCGGTGAACTCGCGGCTGTCGAGGGCGGCGACGCCGGCGTAGTGGGCGCGGGGGACGCGCCCGGGGTCGACGTCGTGGCCGAGTCGCCGCAGTGCCTCGACGATGTGGGAGGGGCTGGGCAGGCGCAGCACGCCGCCCACGTCGAGCAGCACCGCGTCGACGTCGGGGAGCGCAGGGTGGTCCGGCACCGCGGCATCCTACGGGCGCGGGCCGCCGATCCGGTGGGGGCCGGCGGGTAGCCTGCCGGGGTGGAGTTCCGCCGGATCGACGCGCTCCCGCCGTACGCGTTCGCCGAGATCGACGCGCTGAAGGTGGCGGCCCGCCGGGCCGGGGAGGACGTGATCGACCTCGGTTTCGGCAACCCCGACCTGCCTTCCCCCCCGGTGGCGGTCGACAAGCTCGCCGAGGCCGCCCGCAACCCCCGCAACCACCGGTACTCGGCGACCCGGGGGCTGCCCCGGCTGCGTCTCGCCGTCTGCGACCTGTACCGGCGCCGCTTCGACGTCCAGCTCGATCCCGACACCGAGGTCTGCGTCACGATCGGGGCGAAGGAGGGGTTCTCGCACCTCATGTGGGTGCTGCTCGGGCCGGGGGACACGGCGCTCGTGCCCAGCCCGTCGTACCCGATCCACATCTGGGGGCCGATCCTGGCCGGTGCCGGGGTGCACTACGTGCGGATGGGGCCGGGCCAGGACTTCTTCGCCAACCTGCACGCGGCGTGGGAGCAGGCCTGGCCTCGCCCCCGGGTGGTGGTGATGTCGTTTCCCCACAACCCCACCGGGGCCTGCGTCGACGCCACGTTCATGGCCCGCATGGTGGAGTTCGCCCGCACCCACGACGTGGTGCTGGTGCACGACTTCGCCTACGCGGACCTGGGGTTCGACGGCCACGACCCGCCGTCGATCCTGCAGGTGCCGGGCGCCAAGGACGTCGCCGTGGAGATCTACAGCCTCACGAAGAGCTTCTCGATGGCCGGGTGGCGGGTCGGGTTCCTGCTCGGCAACCCCGAGGTCGTCGGGGCGCTGGCCCGCCTGAAGAGCTACCTCGACTACGGCACGTTCCAGCCGATCCAGATCGCGTCCATCGTGGCGATGAACGAGGCCCCCGACTACCCCCGGTGGGTGAACGACGTCTACCGCCGCCGCCGAGACGCGCTCGTCGACGGCCTCGGTCGCATCGGCTGGCCGATCGAGCGGCCCCGCGGGACGATGTTCGTGTGGGCCGCGATCCCCGAGCCCTACGTGGAGCTCGGCTCCCTCGAGTTCGCCAAGATGCTGGTGCGCGACGCCCGGGTGGCGACCTCTCCGGGGGTGGGGTTCGGGCCCGGAGGGGAGGGGTTCGTCCGCTTCGCCCTCGTCGAGAACGAGCAGCGGATCGGCCAGGCCGTCCGGGGGATCCGGCGCGCGTTGCCGAAGCTGGGGTGACCGGCGGCCGGTCCGTGGCGGGGGCCGGCGGGAAGGGCTGAAGGGGACGGCCGAGGGGGAGGGGCGTGATGGTCTACTGGGT
>CALEDW010000252.1 GCA_937949585.1 uncultured Acidimicrobiia bacterium | reverse complement strand
CTGACCGAGGCCCGCCGGATCCTGCTGGGCTGACCGCCGTGGCCCGCCGGCGCCGCCCCCGTGACGTCGCGGCCGTGGCGCTGTGGCCGGGCGCCGGGTCGTCCTCGGAGCACCCCACCCTGGTCGCCCTCGCCGAGGGGCTGGCACCACTGCCGGTGGCCCGGTTCGACTTCCCGTACCGCCGCGCCGGCCGGCGGGCTCCCGACCGCGCCCCGGTGCTCACGGCCTCGGTGCGGGCCGACGCGGACGAGCTGGCCACGCGGCTCGGCGTCCCGCCCGGGCGGATCGTGCTCGGCGGGCGCTCCATGGGCGGGCGGATCTGCTCGATGGTGGCCGCCGGTGCCGACGGCGGCGAGCCGCTGGCCTGCGCCGGGCTGGTGCTGATCTCCTACCCGCTGCACCCGCCCGGCCGACCGGAGCGTCGCCGGGTGGAGCACTTCCCCGACGTGAGGGTGCCGGTGCTGAGCATCGCCGGGGACCGCGACCCGTTCGGCACCCCCGAGGAACTCGCCGAGGCGCTGTCGGCCGTGCCCGGGCCGGTCACCACCGTCACGATCCCCGGTGGGCGCCACGAGCTGCGGGGGGCCGATGAGCGGATCGTCACGGCGGTCCGCTCCTGGCTGGGGGTCCCTCCCGGTTGAGCTCCTCGAGCTCGACGCCGCTGGTCTCCGGGACGCCGAGGGCGAGTCCGGCGGCCAGCACCGGCCCGAGGCCCAGCATCAGGAACGTCGGTCCGTAGCCGATCCCGTCGACCAGCACCCCGGCGCCCAGCAGGCCGACGACCGAGCCGGACACCGCGATGGCGGTCAGGGCCCCCCGGGCGCTGCCCCGCCGTGCGGTGGGGAACAGCTCCGGCGCCAGCACCCCGAGCGGGGCGACGCACAGCGCGCCGAGCACCGACCCGCCCAGCGCGGCCACCCACATCGGCGGGCCGGCGAGCACGAAGAACGCCGCGTTCAGCACCCCGGTGGCCACGAGACCCGGCACCAGCGCGAACCTGCGGCCGCGGACGTCGGCGAGGCGGCCGCCGACGAGCACGCCGAGCGCCGCGGGTGTCCCGGTGAGCACGACCAGCAGGGTGATGGCCGCGCCGCTGAAGCCCCGCTCGGTGCGCAGGAAGTCGTTCTGCAGCTGGGACGCCGGGGCGACGAACAGGTTCAGCAGGAACAGCAGCCCGGCCAGCAGCAGGAACCGGCGGCCGCGGATGCGCCGCTGCCGGGCGCCGGGGTCGGTCCCGATCATCCGCTCGAACCGGTCGCTCTCGGGCAGCCGCCGGGAGCCGCTGGCGATGAGCGGCACGGCGGCGAGCCCGACGAGGAACACCAGCCGCCAGCCCCACGGCCCGAGGTCCGCGAGCGGCAGGGCCAGGACCGCCACCCCGGCACCCAGCCCGTAGGCGAGCGCGCCGAGCCCGCTGGCCATGGCCCGGGACCCGGCCGGGAGTTCCTCCACGGCGATGGTGTCCACTGCCAGCAGGCCGGCGATGGCCAGGTTCCGGGCCAGCAGCTGCAGGCCGGCCAGCACCGTCAGGCCGGGCGCGGCGGCGCTGAGCACCGTCAGGCCGGCGGCCAGCCACAGCGACCAGAGGGCGATCCGGCGCCGCCCCACCCGGTCGGCCAGGGCCAGGGCGGCCAGGGTGACGACGGTGCCCAGCCGCACGGTGGCCAGCACCGCGGCCTGCTGGCTGCGGGACCCGTCGCCGATGTCGGCCGAGGCGAAGGTGAGCACCTGGGTGAGCACCCCGAAGAGCAGTCCGACGACCACGTTCAACAGGGCCATGGTCGCCACCACGGTCGCCTGCCGGGGGCTGAGCCGGTCCGGGAACGACCACCACGGCCGGACCCCCTTGGGCACACCGTCGCGCAGGGCGCCGCGCACCGGTGGCCCGTACAGCCAGCGCCAGTACGGCACCGCCAGGGTCCACTCCACGGTCTGGGCCACCGTCACCGAGCCGGGGGCGGGTCCCGGCGCCCACTCCACGCTCCGGCGGTAGCGGCTGAACGGCCCGGCGGCGGCCTCGAACCGGGCGGAGCCCCGCGGCGCCTCCGCCGGCGCCCCGCCGGGGACCGCCGCTTCGCGGACCACGACGTCGTCGCGGGGCGTGAGGCGGCGCCGGAGTCCGGCCCGATCGGTTTCGAGGACGTCCCGTCTGCTGCCCACCGCTCCTCCGAACCGGGCCGGGCGGAGCCTACCGGGGACCCGGTCCCGCACCCGGGTGCGACACACTGTCGGGGTGTCACGTCTGGTGGTGCGCCCTTCCGGGCCCCTGGCGGGTGAGGTGCCGATCAGCGGCGCCAAGAACTCGGCGCTCAAGCTGATGGCCGCCTGCCTGCTGGCCGAGGGGCGTCACGTCCTGCGCAACGTCCCCGACATCGCAGACGTGGACACCATGGGCCAGCTGCTCGGGGCGATGGGCGTGGCGGTGCGCCGGCGCGGCGACGGCGCGCTGGAGATCGAGCGGGGGGCCGAGGTCACGCCCGAGGCGCCCTACGAACTGGTGGAGCGGATGCGGGCCTCCACCGCGGTGCTCGGCCCGCTGCTGGTCGCCATGGGCCGGGCCCGGGTGGCCATGCCCGGCGGCGACGACTTCGGGTCCCGGCCCATCGACATGCACCTGTCGGCGCTCGAGTCGATGGGTGCGACGTTCCGGCTGAGCCACGGGATGATCGAGGCGTCGGCGGGTCGGCTGCGGGGAACGGAGGTGGTGCTGGCCTACCCGAGTGTCGGGGCGACCGAGAACCTGCTGATGGCCGGGGTGCTGGCCGAGGGCCGGACGACGGTCCGCAACGCGGCCCGGGAGCCGGAGATCGCGGACCTCGCCGCCTTCCTGAACCGCATGGGCGGGCGGATCCTCGGGGCGGGCAGCGCCACGATCACGATTGAGGGCGTGGCCGAGCTGCGGGCCGTCGAGCACACGGTGATCCCGGACCGGGTGGAGACGGCCACCTTCCTGGCCGCCCTGGGCACCGCCGGCGGCGAGCTGACCCTCCGGGGCGCCCGCCACGACCACCTCGAGATCCTGATCGAGCGGATGGGTCGCATGGGCCTGCGGATCTCGCCCGAGGCCGACGGGCTCTGGGCCATGGCACCGACGCGCCCCCGCGCCACCGACGTGGCCACGCTGCCCTACCCGGGGCTGGCCACCGACTACCTGCCGCTGCTGGTGGCGGTGCTGTGCGTCGCCGAGGGCACCAGCTATGCGACCGAGAACGTGTTCGCCGGACGGTTCCGCTACGTGGGGGAGCTGGCCCGGATGGGCGCCCGGGTCCGCGTCGACGGCCACCACCTGGTCATCGACGGGGTCGAGCGGCTGTCGGGGGCGCCGGTGCGGGCCGTGGACATCCGGGCCGGCGCGGCGCTGGTGGTCGCCGGGCTGCGGGCCGACGGCGAGACCGTCGTTCACGA
>CALEDW010000251.1 GCA_937949585.1 uncultured Acidimicrobiia bacterium | reverse complement strand
CCACCACGAAGGTCGCCAGGCGGATCCGTTCGGTGCGGGCGGCCAGCCAGGCCAACGTCGCGGCCGGGTCCCAGTAGACGCCGCCGCGGGTCTCGGCGTCGGCGACCGGCACCGCCACGTGCTCGGAGCAGGTGCAGAAGTCGTAGCCCAGCCGATCGGCGGCCTCGACCACCGTGGCGAGCTCTTCGGGACCGGCGTCGGCCTCCCAGCGGGCGTGTGCGCCGGGGAGGCGGGTGACCACCGGGGTGACGATCCCGAGGCGCACGTCGGGTCGCACTCAGCGGGAGGCGAGCATCCGCAGCGCCTTCTTGGCGATGATGTTCTTCTGGATCTCGGTGGCGCCGGCCCCGATCGAGGTGTAGCGCTGCCAGGCGTAATTGCGGGCCCAGTGCCCGCCGTCGACGGCGTCGGGCCCGCCGCGGGCGCACAGGCCCAGCGGGCCGAGCAGGTCGACGGCCAGCTCGGCCAGCGTCTGGGCGATCGACGACCACTGGAGCTTGGCCAGCGGTACCTCGGGCCAGTTCGGCTGGCCCTTCTGGATCTTGGTGAGCGCCCGGTAGTTGAGCAGCCTCGTGAGTTCGATCTCGGCGAAGGCGCGCCCCACCCGCTCCCGCAGCGCCGGATCGCGCAGTGCGTCCGGGTTGTGGGACCGTGCCGCGGCGACCATCGCCCGCAGGTCGGCGGCCATGGTGATCGACAGGCCCGCGGTGCCGACGCGCTCGTGGCCGAGGGTGGTCATCGCCACCTGCCAGCCCTCGCCCTCCCCGCCGAGCCGGGCATCGGCGGGGATGCGGGCGTCGGTGAAGAACACGTCGTTGAGCATCTCGTCGCCGGTGAGATCCCGGATCGGGCGGCACTCGACGCCGGGGGTGGTGAGGTCGACGATGAACGCCGTGATCCCCGAGTACTTCGTCTCCCGGGACCGCAGCGTCTCCGGGTCGGTGCGGAACAGGAACAGGCCGAAGCGCGCCAGGTGCGCCGAGGAGCACCAGGTCTTCTGGCCGTTCACGACGTAGGTGTCGCCGTCGCGGACCGCCAGGGTCCGGATGTTGCCGAGGTCGGAGCCGGCCTCGGGCTCGCTGAACCCCTGGCACCAGTGGTCGTCGGCGTTGAGGATCGACGGCAGCCAGCGCTGCTGCTGCTCCGGGGTGCCCCAGCGGATGATCATCGGGCCGATCTGCCAGATCCCGTTCGCGTTGTAGATCCCCGGGGCCCGAACCCGCGCCATCTCCTCGGCGTAGATCGCGTTCTGGACCGGGGTCGCCTCCCGGCCCCGCCACTGCCGGGGCCAGTTGATCGCGGCCCAGCGGCCCTCGTTCAGACGCTGCTGCCAGGCCCGGCGGCGCTCCTGGGCGCGGGCGAAACCGGTCTCGCCGGTCTCGCCGGCCTCGCCGTCCCACTCGGCGAGGAACGTCGGCAGGTGCTCGTCGAGCCAGGCCCGCAGCTCGTCGCGGAACGCCTCGTCCTCGGGGCCGAGCGCAAAGTCCACGACGCGAAACCTAACACGCGTGTCAGGTTCGCTCGGTAGGCTCGCCGTCCGTGGACTTCCAGCACTCCCCCGAACAGGAGGCGCTGCGCGAGACGGTGCGGGCCTGGCTGGCCGAGCACCTTCCCCTCGAGCGCCTGCACCGCAGCGTCGACGAGCCGGTCGGGCTCACCGAGGCCGAGTGGGCAGAGATGGCCCGGCTCGGGTGGTGCGGCCTGCTCGTCCCCGAGGACCGCGGCGGCATGGGCCTCGGGCTGGTCGACGCCGGGGTGGTCCTGGAGGAGATGGGGCGGGTCCCCGCGCCCGGTCCGTATCTGTCGGCGGCGGTGCTCGTGCCGCTCGCGGCGCGCCACCTCGGGGTCCCCGACCTGCTCGAGGGAGTCGCCGACGGACGGGTGCGCGGTGCAGTGGCGCTCGAGGAGGCGGGCAGCGGTGACCCGGTGGCCCGCGTCCGCACCCGGGCCCGTCGCCGCGGGGCCATCTGGCGCCTGAGCGGGCAGCTGCCGGTGGTGCTGGACGCGCCGGGCGCCGACTGGGTGCTGGTCCCGGCCCGCACCCAGGAGGGCATCCAGGCGTTCCGCCTCGACGGGGTCCGCGCCGAACCGGTGCCGCTGCTCGACCCCACCCGGGCCGCCGGGCGCCTCGAGCTGGTCGAGGTGACCGCCGAGCCGGTCGGCCCGGCCGCCGACCAGACCGCAGCGTGGCGGCGCCTCGCCGACGACGCCGCGGTGGCCCTCGCCGCCGAGCTGGTCGGCGTGGCCGACCGGGCCCTCGCCGATGCCATCGACTACGCCAAGCAGCGGGTCCAGTTCGACGTGCCGATCGCCGGCCACCAGGTGATCCAGCACAAGCTCGTCGACATGCTCCATGCCCTGGAGCTCGGCCGGGTCGGGGTGCACTTCGCGGCGTGGGCCGCCGACGTCGACGACCCGACCCGGCCGCGCGCCGCGGCGGTCGCCAAGGCGCAGATGGGGGAGGCGGCCGTGCGGGCCACGGCCGAGAACATCCAGGTGCACGGCGCGGTCGGGTTCACCTGGGAGCAGCGCGCCCACTACCTGTTCAAGCGGGCGAAGGTGAACGACACCCTCGTCGGTGGGCGGTCGTGGCAGCACCACCGGGTCGCCGACCTCGTGCTCGCCGAGAGCTGACGGGCCGGCGCGTGCACCAGCGCCCCAACCCGCTCGCCGAGGCGGTCGCGGCCCACACGCGCCC
>CALEDW010000250.1 GCA_937949585.1 uncultured Acidimicrobiia bacterium | reverse complement strand
GGTGGGCGCCGACGGCGGGCAGGTGCTCACCCGCTTCCCGAAGGACCTGATGCTGTGAGCGTCTCCACGAACGACCTGCGCAACGGGATGGCCCTGGACCTTCCCGAGGGGCTCATGACGGTGGTGGAGTTCCAGCACGTCAAGCCCGGCAAGGGCGGGGCGTTCGTGCGGACCAGGCTGAAGAACTACCGCACCGGGGCGGTGCTGGAGAAGACGTTCCGGGCCGACGAGAAGGTGCCCCTGGCGGTGATCGACAAGCGGGAGATGCAGTTCCTGTACCGCGAGGGCGCCGACTACGTGTTCATGGACAACGAGTCCTACGAGCAGCTGCACGTGAGCCCCGAGGCGCTCGGCGAGGCGGTGCGGTACCTGAAAGAGGGTGACACGGTGGTGCTCCCGATGTACCAGGGCGAGGTCCTCGGCGCCGAGCTGCCCGCCGCGGTGGAGCTACGGGTCACCGCCACCGAACCCGGCTTCGCCGGTGACCGGGTGTCGGGGGCGCGCAAGCCCGCCACCACCGAGACGGGACTGGTGGTGCAGGTGCCGCTGTTCGTGGAGGCCGGCGACGTCATCAAGGTCGACACCCGCACCGGCGACTACCTCACCCGGGCATGAACCGTCGGTGACCCCGAGATGAGCACGCCGGGCCGATGAGCGTGCGACGGGAGGCCAGGGAGCGGGCACTCGGCCTGTGCTACGAGCTCGAGGCCCGCGGCCTGGACGCCGAGACCGTGCTCGCCCAGCAGCCCGTGGCGCCCGACCCGTACACGGTGCAGCTGGTGCGCGGTGTCGAGGTGCACAGGTCCGAGATCGACGCGTTGCTCGAGAAGACCTCCGAGCACTGGGCCCTCATGCGGATGCCGGCGGTCGACCGGGCGATCCTGCGGCTCGCCACCTACGAGCTGCTGCACGAGCCCGACGTGCCCACCCCGGTGATCATCAACGAGGCGGTAGAGCTGGCCCGGGCCTACTCCACGAAGGACTCGGGGCGGTTCGTGAACGGGGTGCTGGCCCGCATCGCCGAGGACCACCGTCCCCGGTGCCCGGCCGGCGACGGCGCGCCGCCGGGGGTCACGGGCGAGGGCGCGACACCGGAGGTCAGGGGCGACGACGCCGCCGGGGCGCGACCCGGATGAGCGCACGCGGATGAGCGGCCGTCTCGAACGCCTCGCCCCGACGCTGCCGGCCGAGACCACCGACGAGGCGCCCGGCGCGGCCGTCGCCCTGGACCGCCCGTGGCTCGTCATCGTCTGGAACGACCCGGTGAACCTCATGTCCTACGTGGTGTGGGTGTTCCAGAAGCTCTTCGGTTACAGCCGGGAGAAGGCGACCCGCCTGATGCTGCAGGTCCACCACGAGGGGAAGGCGGTGGTCGCCGACGGCACCCGTGAGCAGGCCGAGGCGCACGTCGCCCGCCTGCACGCCCACGGGTTGTGGGCGACGATGGAGCGGGACCGGTGAGCGACGCCGGCGGCGCGGGCGGCGGTGAGCCGGGACTCGTGGTGCGGCTCAGCGAGCCCGAGGTGGAGCTGCTCACCCGCCTGGCGGACCAGGTGGAGGCGTTGCTCGACGGGGGGGTGCCCGAGCGGGGCGGGGATCGGGTGCGGGACCGGCTGTTCCCCCGCGCCTACCTGGACCCCACCGAGGAGGAGGCGGAGGCCGACTGGCAGGCCGCGGTCCACCCCGACCTCGTCGGCGCGAAGCGGGAAGCGCTGGAGGTGCTGGCCTCTACGCTGCGCGACGCCCGGGTCCGCCGGCGGGGCGGCCGGAGGGAGGTGCACCTCGGCACGGCGGAGGTCGACCGCTGGGTGAGCGCGCTGAACGACGCCCGTCTCGTCCTCGGCACCCTGCTCGGCGTCACCGACGACGACCCGAACCCGGAGCCCGGCGACGGGCCCGACGCCCCGATGCGGGCCGCCTACCTGTTCCTCACCGCGTTGCAGGCCGAGCTCGTCGAATGGCTCGCCGGCACCGTCGCCGGCCCGGACGACCGTCCGGGGGAGGGGTGAACGCCGCGGGGTGTGCTAAGATCCGGACTCCCGTGAACGCGGTCCCGTGAGGCCGCGACGGGACGGAGCGCCGATGGCCGGGAGCCGACCCACCGAGCCGCAGCCCGAGGCCGCCCCGGGGGGCGGCCGTTTCGCGTTCCGGGCCCGGGTGTTCGACGCCGACGCGCTCCGGCGGGCGACGATCCGGATCGCCCACGAGATCGTGGAGCGCAACCGGGGTGCCACCGACGTGGTGCTCGTCGGTCTGCCCCGGCGGGGACCTGAGATCGCCCGGCGGATCGCCGCGGCGATCCGCTCCTTCGAAGGCGTCGAGGTCCCGGTGGGTACCCTCGACGTGACGATGCACCGCGACGACCTCGCGCTGCGCCCGGTGCGCCCGCTGGGGCCGACGCGCCTGCCCACCGACGTCGGCGGCCGGGTCGTGGTGCTCGTCGACGACGTGCTCTTCACCGGGCGAACCGTGCGTGCCGCGCTCGACGCGCTGGGGACGTTCGGGCGACCCCGGGCGGTGCAGCTCGCGGTGCTCGTCGACCGCGGCCACCGGGAGCTGCCGATCCGGGCCGACTTCGTCGGCAAGAACCTCCCCACCAAGCGCGTCGAGGACGTGCGGGTCCGCCTCACCGACACCGACGGGGTGGCCGAGGACGTCGTGGAGCTCTGGGCACCCAGCGACGTCGATACCGCAGCGGCCGGGGGAGCCGGGCCGTGACCGGGATGCGCCACCTGCTCGGCATCACCGGTCTCGACCGCCCCGCGATCGAGTGCTACCTCGACGACGCCGCCGCGTTCTGGGAGGTGCTGGGGCGGGACATCCCGAAGGTCCCGGCGTTGCGGGGCCGGACGGTGGTCACGCTGTTCCTCGAGGACTCCACCCGCACCCGCCTCTCGTTCGAGACCGCGGCCCGGCGCCTGTCGGCCGACACGATGTCGTTCCAGGCCCGAGGGTCCTCGGTGGCCAAGGGTGAGAGCCTGCTCGACACCGTCCGCACGATCGAGGCGCTCGGCGTCGACGCGCTCGTGGTCCGCCACCCGGCCGCCGGGGCGCCGCACCGCATCGCGGGCTGGGTGGACGCCGCGGTCGTCAACGGCGGCGACGGTCGCCACGAGCACCCCACCCAGGCGCTGCTCGACTGCTTCACCCTGCGGCGACACCTCGGGACCGGCCTGGACGGGTGCCGCATCGGGATCATCGGTGACGTCGCCCACTCCCGGGTCGCCCGGAGCGGGGTCCGGGCCTTCAGCGCGCTGGGGGCCGAGGTCACCCTCATCGCCCCACCCACGTTGCTGCCCGAGCGGGTGGAGACCTGGCCGGCGCGGGTGACCCACGACCTCGACGCCGAGCTGGCCGAGCTCGACGTGGCCTACGTGCTGCGGGTGCAGCGGGAGCGCGACGCGGCCCGGCGACTCCCACCCCTGCACGAGTACTACGCCCGGTACGGGCTCACCGAGGCCCGGGCCGCCCGGATGAAACCCCACGCGGTGGTGATGCACCCCGGACCGATGATCCGCGGCCTCGAGGTGGCCACCACGGTCGCCGACGGCCCCCGCTCGCTCGTGCGCGACCAGGTCCGGGCCGGGGTGGCGGTCCGGATGGCCGTGCTGTTCCGCCTCCTCGGTTCGCCTGCGGGAGGCGACGATGCCTGAGCCTCCCCAGCCCGAGGCGACGGCGGCCGGGACGGTGCTGTGCCTGCGGGGCGGCACGGTCTGCGACGCCACCGGCGAGCGGCGCGCCGACGTGCTGGTGCGCGACGGGACGATCACCGAGGTGGCCGACGGCCTGACGCCGCCGCCGGGTGCCCGGGTGCTCGACTGCGACGGCGCCTGGGTCGTGCCGGGGCTGGTGGACCTGCACGCCCACCTGCGGGAGCCCGGAGGAGAGGACGCCGAGACGATCGAGACCGGCGCCCGGGCCGGCGCGCTGGGCGGGTTCTCCGCCCTCGTGGCGATGCCGAACACCTCGCCGCCGCTCGACGACCCGGCCGTGGTCGCCGCGGTGGCCGCCGCGGGACGGCGGGCCCCCTGCCGGGTGTACCCGGCCGGGTGTGTCACCCGCGGCCGGGCCGGCACCGAGCTCGCCCCCCTCGGGGAGCTGTACGACCTCGGGGTGCGGGTCTTCACCGACGACGGGGCCTGCGTCGCCGACGCCGGGGTCCTGCGGGCCGCCCTGGAGTACACCCGGGCGCTGCCCGGCGCGGTGGTGGCCCAGCACGCCGAGGACCCGGCGCTGGCGGCCGACGGCCACATGCACGAAGGGGCCTGGTCGTCGCGGCTGGGGATCCCCGGCCGCCCCGCCGTCGCCGAGACCGCGGTCGTCGCCCGCGACCTGGAGGTCGTGGGTCACACCGGCGGTCGCTACCACCTGCTGCACTGCTCCGCGGCCGGCTCGGTCGCCCTGCTGCGGGCGGCCCGGGACGCCGGCCTGGCCGTGACCGCCGAGGTCACCCCGCACCACTGCGTCCTCACCGACGAGTGCTGCGCGACCTTCGATCCCCTCTACAAGGTGCACCCCCCGTTGCGCGAGCCCGGCGACCGCGACGCCATGGTCGCCGCCCTCGCCGCCGGGGTGATCGACGCGATCGCCACCGACCACGCCCCCCACCCCCCGGTCACCAAGGAGCGCCCCTTCGAGGAGGCCCCGCCGGGGATGCTGGGGCTGCAGACCGCCCTGGCCGTGGTCTGGACCCACCTGGTGGCCCCCGGTCGGCTCACCCCCGCGCAGGCCTTCGCCGCGCTGTCGTGGCGCCCGGCGGCGATCGCCGGGCTGACCGCCGAGGGTCACGGCGGGCCGGTCGCGCCGGGCCGCCCTGCGCACCTCACCGTCTTCGATCCGCAGGCGCGCTGGCGCCTCGGCGCCGACGGGCTGGCCGGCCCGTCGGCGAACAGCCCGTTCCTCGACGTCGAGCTCACCGGGCGCGTCCGCCACACCGTCGTGGGTGGCGAGGCGGTGGTCGTGGACCACGAGGCCCGGCGGTGACGGCCGGCGCCGGGTGCGGCGCACCGAGGAGGCGACGGAGGTGAGCGTGCGACATGGGGGCGCCGAGGCGGTGCTGGTCCTCGCCGACGGCGAGACGTTCGAGGGACGGGCGATCGGGGCCCTGGCCGGGGCGCCGGACGCCCCCGACGACGCGCCGGGCGTCGCCGCCGGTGAGGTGATCTTCCACACCGGCTGGACCGGGTACCAGGAGGTGATCACCGATCCCTCCTACGCCGGGCAGGTCATCACCTTCACCGCCAGCCACATCGGCAACTACGGCACCACGCCCGACGACGACGAGGCCGGCAGGCCCCACGCCGCGGGGGTGGTGGTGCGGGACCTCGCCCGCCGGCCCTCGAGCTGGCGGTCGACCGAACCGCTCGACGCGTTCCTGCGCCGCCACCGCCTGTGCGGCATCGCCGGGGTCGACACCCGGCGCCTCACCCGGCACCTGCGGGAGCGGGGCGCGGTGCCCGGCGCGTTCGGCACCGACGAGGCCGCAGTGCGCGCCGCCGCGGCGCGGGCCCGCCCCACCGACGGGCGGGACCTCGTCGCCGAGGTCACGACCGCCCGCCCGTACCGGGTGGGGGACCCCGACGCGCCGCTGCGGGTGGTGGCCTACGACCTGGGGATCAAGCGGACGATCCTCCGGCACCTCACCCACACCGGGTGTCGGGTCGAGGTGGTGCCGGCCTCCACCACCGCCGCCGAGGTGCTGGAGCGCCGGCCCGACGGCGTGTTCCTCTCCAACGGGCCGGGCGATCCCGCCGCGGTCGGCGGGGTCCCCGACGCCGTGCGGGACCTGCTGGACGCCGGGGTGCCGCTGTTCGGGATCTGCCTCGGGCACCAGGTCCTGGCGCTGGCGCTCGGGGGCCGGACCGTCAAGCTCCCGTTCGGCCACCACGGCGCCAACCACCCGGTCCGCGACCTGGAGACCGGCCGGGTCGAGATCACCAGCCAGAACCACAACTACGCCGTCGACGCCGAATCCCTGCCCGCCGGGGTGCGGGTCACCCACACCAACCTCAACGACGGGGTGTGCGAGGGCCTCGCCGTGACCGGCCGTCCGGTCTGGTCGGTGCAGTACCACCCCGAGGCCGGGCCCGGCCCCCACGACGCCACCCATCTGTTCGCCCGGTTCGCCGCCGCCCTGCAGCGAGGAGGCTGAGGTGCCCCGACGCGACGACCTGCACACCGTCCTGGTGATCGGTAGCGGACCGATCGTCATCGGCCAGGCCTGCGAGTTCGACTACTCGGGGACGCAAGCCTGCCGGGTGCTGCGCGACGAGGGCTACCGCGTCGTGCTGGTGAACTCGAACCCGGCGACGATCATGACCGACCCGGAGTTCGCCGACGCCACCTACGTCGAGCCGCTCGACGTGCCGACGCTCACCGCGATCATCGAGCGCGAGCGGCCCGACGCGCTGCTGCCCACCCTCGGCGGCCAGACCGCCCTCAACCTGGCCGTGGCGCTGGCCGAGGCGGGCGTGCTGGAGGCGACCGGCACCGAGCTCATCGGCGCCAAGGTGGAGGCCATCCGCACCGCCGAGGACCGGTCCCGCTTCAAGGCGGCGATGGCCGAGATCGGCGTCGACACCCCCCGGTCGGGGATCGCCACCACCGTGGAGGAGGCCCTGGCGGTGGGGGAGGAGGTCGGGTACCCGCTCATCGTGCGGCCGTCGTTCATCCTCGGCGGCGGCGGCACCGGCTTCGCGGCCGACCCCGACGAGCTCCGGGACGTGGCGGCCCGGGGCCTGGCCGCCAGTCCGGTGAGCGAGATCCTGCTCGAGCAGTCCATCGCCGGCTGGAAGGAGTTCGAGCTGGAGGTCATGCGCGACGGCGCCGACAACGCGGTGGTCATCTGCGCCATCGAGAACGTCGACCCGATGGGCGTGCACACCGGCGACTCGATCACCGTCGCGCCGGCGCTCACCCTGAGCGACGTCGAGTACCAGCGGATGCGCGACGCCGCGTTCGCCTGCATCCGCCGCATCGGGGTGGAGACCGGTGGTTCCAACGTGCAGTTCGCGCTGCACCCCGACGACGGGCGCATGGTGATCATCGAGATGAACCCGAGGGTCTCGCGCTCCTCGGCGCTGGCCAGCAAGGCCACCGGTTTCCCGATCGCCAAGATCGCGGCCCGCCTCGCCGTCGGCTACCGGCTCGACGAGATCCCCAACGACATCACCCGGCGGACCCCGGCGTCGTTCGAGCCGACGATCGACTACGTCGTCACGAAGATCCCCCGCTGGGCGTTCGAGAAGCTGCCCGGCGCCTCCGACCGCCTGGGGACGATGATGCAGTCGGTGGGGGAGGTCATGGCCATCGGCCGGACGTTCCCCGAGTCGCTGCAGAAGGCGCTGCGCTCCCT
Organism: uncultured Acidimicrobiia bacterium; assembly: GCA_937949585.1. GTDB lineage: Bacteria > Actinomycetota > Acidimicrobiia > IMCC26256 > CALEDW01 > CALEDW01. The sequence goes on along the minus strand of CALEDW010000250.1, from coordinate 9,523 downwards.
GGAACACGGCTACGTGGGTCTCGATCCCGACCTCGGTGACCTCGGCACCCTCGACGACGCCGAGCTCATGCGGCGGGTCGCCCGGGCGACCCCGGAACGGATCTTCGCCGTGGCCCAGGCCCTCGACCGGGGGATCCCGCCCGAGCGGGTGGCGAGGGCCAGCGGGTACGACCCGTGGTTCTGCGACCAGATCGCCCGGATCGTCGAGACCCGGCGGGCGCTGCGCGGCCGCCGTCCCGAGACGCTCGGGCCGCGGGAGTGGCGGGACGTCAAGCGGCTCGGCTTCGGCGACGAGCAGCTGGGCCGCCTCTGGGGCCTGGACGCCGAGGCGGTGCGCCGCCGGCGCCTCAGGGCCGGCGTCGGGGTGACCTACAAGACGGTCGATACGTGCGCGGCGGAGTTCGAGGCGAGCACCCCGTACCACTACGGAACCTACGAGGACACCGACGAGGTGACCCCGCCGGAGCGCGACGCGGTGGTGATCCTCGGCAGCGGCCCGAACCGGATCGGCCAGGGCGTCGAGTTCGACTACTGCTGTGTCCACGCCGCGTTCGCGCTCTCCGCCGCCGGCTACGAGACCGTGATGGTGAACTGCAACCCCGAGACGGTCTCCACCGACTACGACACCAGCGACCGGCTGTTCTTCGAACCGCTGTCGGTGGAAGGGGTCCGCAACGTGTGCGACGCCCTCGGCGACCGGCTCCGGGGGGTCGTCGTGGCGCTCGGCGGACAGACCCCCCTCAAGCTCGCCCACGCCCTCGAAGCCGCCGGCATCCCGATCCTCGGCACGCCGCCGGCGGCGATCGAGGCGGCCGAGGACCGGGAGGCGTTCGCCGCCCTCTGCGCCCGGCTGGCCGTCCCCCAGCCCCCGGGCGGCACCGCCACCGGCACCGACGAGGCGCTGGCCGTCGCCGCCGGGATCGGCTACCCGGTGCTGGTGCGGCCCTCGTACGTGCTCGGGGGGCGGGCGATGCAGATCGTCTACGACCCCGACGGGCTGCGGGCGGCGATGGCGGAGATGGAGGCCGGAGGCAGCCTCGGGCGCGAGGGCGGGCTGTCGGCGGAACGGCCGGTGCTGATCGACCGGTTCCTCGAGGACGCGGTCGAGGTCGACGTCGACGCGCTGCGGGACCGGGCCGGGGAGGTGTGCATCGGCGGGGTGATGGAACACATCGAGGAGGCCGGGGTGCACTCGGGTGACAGCGCCTGCGCGATCCCGCCGCCCACGCTGTCCGCCGACGTGGTGGCGACCATCACCGACCACACGCGGCGGCTCGCCGATGCGCTCGGCGTCGTCGGGCTGTGCAACGTGCAGTACGCGGTGAAGGACCGCACCGTCTACGTGCTGGAGGCGAACCCCCGGGCGAGCCGGACGGTGCCGTTCGTGGCCAAGGCCACCGGCGTGCCGCTGGCCAAGATCGCGGCGCGCCTCATGCTCGGCGCGACGCTGGCCGAGCTGCGCGCCGAGGGGTGGCGGGTCGAGGGCGCCGACGGGGGACACGTGGCGGTGAAGGAGGCGGTGCTGCCGTTCAACCGCTTCCCCGAGGTCGACACGATCCTCGGTCCCGAGATGCGCTCCCCCGGGGAGGTGCTGGGCATCGATCGCCGCTTCGGGCTCGCGTTCGCCAAGAGCCAGGCCGCGGCCGGCTCCGCGCTGCCCGACGCCGGGGTGGTGTTCCTCTCCCTCGCCGACCGGGACAAGCCGGCCGGCACCGCGCTGGCCCGCCGACTCGTGGAGCTCGGCTTCGAGCTCGTGGCCACCGCGGGCACCGCGGCGGCCTGCGCCGCCGAGGGTGTCCCCGTGGCGGAGGTGGTGGGGAAGCTGGGCGAACCGGGTGCGCTCGACGCGGTGGAGCTCATCGCCTCCGGCAAGGTGGGCCTGGTGGTCAACACGCCGCGGGGACGGGGGCCCCGCGCCGACGGGCACCACATCCGCCGTGCCGCGGTGGCCCACCGGGTCCCGTGCCTCACCACCCTCGCCGCGGCCCAGGCCGCGGCCGCCGGGATCGCCGAGCGCCGCCGGCAGGCGCCGTCGGTGCGATCACTGCAGGAGCACCACGCCGACGGCCAGCTCCGGCTGGGCCTGCGCTGACCGTGGCGGCGACGGGCGTGGACCTGACGGCCCACCTCGGGCCGCTCCGGCTGCCGAACCCGATCGTCGCGGCCTCGGGGACCTTCGGGCACGGTACCGAGCTCGCCCGCCTGTGCCCGCCCGACCGGCTGGGCGCGGTGACCACGAAGTCGCTGGCCGCCTTCCCCTGGCCGGGCAACCCGCCGCCACGCCTGCACCCGTCGGCGGGCGGGGGGATGCTCAACTCGGTGGGGCTCGCCGGCCCGGGGGTGGCGGCCTGGCTCGCCGAGGGGCTCCCGGCGTTGGCGGCCGCCGGGACCCGCATCGTCGTGTCCATCTGGGGGCGCAGCCGGGAGGAGTTCGCCGAGGCGGCCGCCGCGCTGCACCCCGCCGCCGACCGGCTCGTGGCGGTCGAGGTGAACGTCTCGTGCCCGAACCTGGAGGACCGGTCCCGGATGTTCGCCCACTCCGCCACCGCCACCGCGGCCGTCACCCGGACGGTGCTCGAGGCCGGGCCCGACCTGCCGGTGTTCGTGAAACTCTCGCCGAACACCGCCGAGCTCGTCGAGATCGCCGGCGCCGCGCTGGCCGCCGGGGCGACCGGGCTCACCCTCGTGAACACGCTGCTCGCCGCGGCCGTCGACCCGGTCACCCGCCGCCCGGTGCTGGGAGCCGGCACCGGCGGGCTGTCCGGGCCGCCGCTGCACCCCGTGGCGGTGCGCGCGGTGCTCGAGTGTGCGCGGGCGCACCCCGGCGTCCCCATCATCGGCACCGGCGGCGTGCGCAGCGGGCGCGAGGCGGTGGAGATGCTGCTGGCCGGTGCCGCCGCGGTGGGGGTCGGCACCGCGACCTTCGCCGAACCGAGGGCGATGCTGCGGATCCTGTCCGAGCTCGAGCGGTTCTGCGCGCGCCACGGCGTGCGCCGGGTGCGGGACCTGGTCGGCGCGGCCCGCTGAGGCGCGCGCCGAGCGCGCCGCCCGGGTGCCGGTCGGGAGGACGTGCGTATACTCCGCCACCGCCCCGCCGTCGTCCGGGAGGTCCCCGACCCATGCCCCTGCCGCCGTCCCTCACCCCGCAACAGCGACAGGATGCGCTGGCCAAGGCGGCCGAGGCGCGACAGGTGCGGGCCGAGGTGAAGAAGCGGCTCAAGCTCGGGGTCCTCAGCCTCGCCGAGCTGTTCGACCATGCCGAGCGCGACGAGGTGGTGGCGAAGCTGAAGGTGGTGAGCGTGCTCGAGTCGCTCCCCGGCGTGGGCAAGGTGCGGGCCCGCAAGATCATGGAGCAGCTCGACATCGCCGAGACCCGCCGGCTGCGCGGCGTCGGGGCCCGCCAGCGCGCCGCGCTGCTGGCCGAGTTCGCCGACTGACGAACCGGGAGGTGGCCCCGGGCGTCGTGCTCGTGCTGGCCGGTCCCTCCGGGGTCGGCAAGGGCACGCTGGGGCGGGCGCTGCTCGCCCGGGAGCCGAACCTCTGGTTCTCGGTGTCGGCCACGACCCGTCCGCCGCGACCGTCGGAGCGCGACGGCGTCGACTACCACTTCCTCGATCGCGACGCCTTCGAGCGGCTGCGGGCCGAGGGCGGCTTCCTCGAGGCCTTCGAGGTGTACGGCCACTGGCGGGGCACCCCCCGGCACCCGGTCCTCGAGGCGCTGGCCGCCGGTCGCGACGTGCTCATCGAGGTCGACACCCGGGGGGCACTGGCGATCCGGGAGGCGATGCCCGAGGCGGTGCTGGTGTTCGTCACGGCGCCATCCCGGGAGGAGCAGGCCCGGCGGTTGCGGACCCGGGGCACCGAGGACCCCGCCGAGATCGCCCGCCGCCTGGCCGCGGCCGCCGAGGAGGAGCGCGCCGCCGCCCACTTCGACGAGGTGGTGGTGAACGACGACCTGGAGGCCGCCGTCGAGCGTCTGGCTGGTATCCTCGCCCGTCACCGCACGCAGGAGCGAGCATGCCCGAACGCCGATCCGCCCTGACCGAGCCCCGCCTCGAGCACCTCCTCGAGCGGGTGGGTTCGAAGTTCAGCCTCGTGGCGCTCAGCGCCCGCCGCGCCCGGGACATCAACGACTACTACAACCAGCTCGGTGAGGGCCTCGGCCGCCTCGTGCCGCCTCAGGTCACCTCGGTGTCCCGCAAGCCGCTCAGCATCGCGCTGGAGGAGATCGACGCCGGCAAGATCGTGCCCGTCGAGGCTGATGCAGGCGAGGGTGAGGCCGGCGAAGGAGCCGGGGGTGAGGGGCCGGCGGTGGGCGAGGCGTCGGGTCCCGCCGGCGGCGCCGAGGAGTCCCCGCCCGCCGGGGCCTAGACCACCGGGATCCGGGTGCAGGGCCGCACCGTCGTCCTCGGCGTCTGCGGAGGGATCGCGGCCTACAAGGCCGTCGAGGTCTGCCGCCGGCTCACCGACGCCGGGGCGAGGGTCCTCCCCGTGCTGACCCGGGGGGCCACCCGCTTCGTCACCCCGCTCACGTTCTCGGCGCTGGCCGCCGAACCGGCCCGCACCCGGCTCTTCGACGATCCCGACGATCCGATCCCGCACACCCGCCTCGGTCGGCGGGCGGACCTGGTGCTCGTCGTGCCGGCGACGGCCGGGTTCTGTGCCCGCTACGCCGCGGGGTTCGCCGACGACCTGCTCACCGCGACGCTGCTCGCCACCCGGGCGCCGGTGGTGCTGGCCCCGGCGATGCACACCGAGATGTGGGAGCACCCGGCCGTGCGGGCCAACCTCGCCGTGCTCGCCGCCCGGGGGGTCACCGTGGTGGAACCCGAGGTCGGGCGCCTGGCCGGTGGCGACGAGGGCGCGGGTCGACTGGCCGACCCCGCCCGGATCGTCGGGGTGGCCGGGGAGATCCTCGCCGCCCGGCGCGACCTGGAAGGGGTGCGGGTGTTGGTGACCGCCGGCGGCACCCGGGAGCCGATCGACGCGGTGCGCTACCTCGGGAACCGTTCCTCGGGGAAGATGGGCCACGCGCTGGCCCGGGCCGCGCACGACCGCGGCGCCACGGTGACGCTGGTGACCACCCGGGCCGACGCCGGCCCGTTCCCGTTCCCCACCGTGGTGGTCGGCACCGCCGAGGAGATGCGCGCCGCGCTGCGGCGCCGCTTCGCCGACAGCGACGTGGTGGTGATGGCCGCCGCCGTCGCCGACTTCCGACCGAAGGCCCCGGCCGAGGGCAAGTGGAAGAAGGAGGACGGCGTGCCCGAGGTGGTGCTGGAGCCCACCCCCGACATCCTCGCCGAGCTCGGGGCGGCCAAGGAGCACCAGCTGCTGGTGGGCTTCGCCGCCGAGACCGAGGACGTGGTCGCCCGGGCCGCCGCGAAGCTGGTTCGCAAGCGCCTCGACCTGGTGGTCGCGAACGACGTGTCCACCCCCGACGCCGGGTTCGAGGTCGACACGAACCGGGCCGTGCTGCTTGACTCTGGCGGCCCGGTGTCGGAGACACCGCTGGTCACCAAGGCGGAGCTGGCCGGGATCATCCTCGACCAGGTGGCCGCGCGCCTCGGGCGGGCGGGCCGCGACGAAACCCCCAGGGAGCAGACGTGAGCACGTTCACCTTCACTTCGGAGTCGGTCACCGAGGGACACCCCGACAAGATGTGCGACCAGATCTCCGACGCCGTCCTCGACGCGCTCCTGGCCGAGGATCCCGCCTCGCGGGTGGCCTGCGAGTCGCTGGTGACCACCGGCCTGGTGGTGGTGGCCGGAGAGATCTCGACGTCGGCCTACGTCGACATCCCCCGGGTGGTGCGGGACACGATCCGCAGCATCGGCTACGACCGGGAGTCCTACGGCTTCGACGGCAACACCTGCGGGGTGATCACCTCCATCGACGAGCAGTCACCCGACATCGCCATGGGCGTCGACAAGGCGAGCGAGCACCGGTCGGGCACCGGGGACCGCTACGACGAGGTCGGCGCCGGGGACCAGGGGATGATGTTCGGTTTCGCCTGCGACGAGACCGAGGACCTCATGCCGATGCCGATCTGGCTCGCACACCGGCTCGCGCACCGGCTCGCCGAGGTCCGCAAGGCCGGGGTGCTGCCCTACCTGCGCCCCGACGGGAAGACCCAGGTCACCTTCGAGTACGAGAACGGCAGGCCGCGGCGCCTGGCCACGGTGCTCATCTCGACGCAGCACGCGCCGGGGATCGACGCCGACACGATGCTGAAGCCCGACCTGGTGGAGCACGTGATCCGGCCGCTGCTCCCGGCCGAGTTCGCCGACGACGACTTCGAGGTGCTGTGCAACCCGACCGGCAGCTTCGAGCTCGGCGGGCCGCACGCCGACTGCGGGCTCACCGGCCGCAAGATCATCGTCGACACCTACGGGGGCATGGCCCGCCACGGCGGCGGGGCGTTCAGCGGCAAGGACCCCACCAAGGTCGACCGCTCGGCGGCGTACGCGGTCCGCAACGTGGCCAAGAACGTGGTGGCGGCCGGGATCGCCCGCCGCTGCGAGGTGCAGGTGGCGTACGCCATCGGCGTGGCCCGGCCGGTGTCGATCATGGTCGAGACGTTCGGGACCTCCGAGATCGCGCCCGAGAAGCTCGCGTCGCTCGTGCGGGACACCTTCGACCTGCGTCCGGCGGCGATCATCGAGCGGCTCGACCTGCGCCGGCCGATCTTCCGGCGCACCGCCGCCTACGGCCACTTCGGCCGGCCGGAGCGTGACTTCACCTGGGAGCGCACCGAGCAGGCCGCCGAGCTGCGCAAGGCCGCCGAGGACCTGGCCTGAGCCACCCGGGCCGCGTCGTCCGGGTCCGTCCCGACGTCGCCGGCCTGGACCGCGCGTTCGACTACCTGGTTCCCGAAGGCGTCGACACGCCGCCCGTCGGCACGATCGTGCGGGTGGGCCTCGGGACCCGGCGCCTGCGGGGATGGGTGGAGGCGACCGGGGTCAGCCCCGAGGTCCCGCCCGAGCGTCTCGGCCCGCTCCTGGGGATCGTGGGTGCCGGGCCACCCGCCGAGCTGGTGGACCTCGCCGCCTGGGCCGCGCACCGCTGGTGCGGACCGGTCGTGACGTTCCTGCGCGTTGCGTCGCCGCCGAGGGTGGTCCCGCTCCACGGCGCCCCGGCCGGCCCGGCCCGTTCCTCGGCGGCGGGGCGGACCGGCCCGCAGGTCGAGCTCGTGGTGTGGCCCCCGGTCGCGGACCGCCGGGCGCTCGTGGCCTCGCTGCTCCCGGGCGAGGGGAGCACGATCGTGGTCACCCCGGACGTCGGCCGCCTCGGCGCACTGGTGCGGTTCCTGCGGCGGGCGGGCCGGCGGGTGATCGAGTACCACGGGCTCCTCGACGGTGCGAGGCGCGCCGAGGCCTGGGCCGCGGCGCGCGCCGGTCGGTGCGTGGTCGTCGGGGGACGCCTCGCGGCCTGGGCGCCGGTACCCGACCTCGCCGCGGCGGTGGTGCTCGACGAGGGGGACGAGGCCCTCGCCGACGAGCGCGCCCCCACCTGGGACGCCACCGACGTGCTCGCGGCGCGCGCCGGCCGGAGCGGTGCACCGCTGCGCCTGGTGGCCGCGGTGCCCACGCTGAGGGCGGTCACCGCGGCCGGGAGCGAGATCCGTCGGCTCCCCCCGGAGCAGGAACGGGCGGGCTGGCCGGCCCTGGAGGTCGTCGACCTGCGCACGACCGACCCGGCCGAGGGCCTCATGACCGCCCGCTTCGGCGCCGCGCTCGCCGCCGCGCTCGACGGCGGCGCCCGGGCCGTCTGCCTCCTCAACCGGACCGGCGGCGCCCGCCTCCTGGTCTGCGCCCGTTGCGGTGCCGTGGCCCGCTGCGACGCCTGCGGCGCCGCGCTCGCCGAGGAGCCCGACACCCCGGGCCGGCTCACCTGCCCCCGCTGCGGTGCCGGGACCCCGGCGTTCTGCACCCGCTGCGCCGACACCCGACTGCGCCGCCGGCGGCCCGGTGCCCGGCGGGCCGCACTCGCCGTCGCCGCCCTCGTCCCCCGGCACCGGGTCACGGCCGTGGAGGGTCGCCCCGGCGCCCCGGTGCCCGCCGACGCCGAGGTGCTCGTCGGCACCGAAGCCGTCCTGCACCGGGTGCCGCCGGGCCCGCCGGTCGGGCTCGTCGCCCACCTCGACGCGGACGTCGACCTGCTGGCGCCACGTGCGTACGCCGCCGAGGAGGCGGCCCGGTTGCTGGTGCGCTCGGCCCGTCTCGTCGGCACGCGGGGCGTGGTCCTCGTGCAGACCCGGGTGCCCGACCACCCGGTGGTCGAGGCCTTCCGGCACCGGGACCCGATGGTGGTGGCCGACTCCGAGGCACCCGCCCGGCGGGTCCTGGGCTACCCGCCCTTCGGGGCGGTGGCGGAGGTCTCCGGCACGTCCGGGCCGCTCGCCGCCGCGCTCGCCGTGCTGCGCGCCGCGGGGACCGCGGTCGACGGTCCGGCCCCCGCCGGCGGCCGCGAGGTCGCCCTGGTGCGCTCGAGCGACCCCGACCGCCTCGCCGACGCGCTCGCCGCCGCGGCCGGTGCGGCGCGACCCCACGGTGGGGTGCGGGTGGCCGTCGACCCGAAGCGGATCTGACCCGTGCGCCGGCGCGGGCGCGACGACCCGCCGGGCACGGCGGTGCCGGCGCCCACCGACCGGTACCCTGGCGACGTGCGCCCGTACGTGATCCGTCAGCTCGGCGACCCGGTGCTGCGCCGGCGCGCCCGCGAGGTCGCAGAGCTCGACGGGGCCCTGGCCCGGACCGTCGAGGCGATGGTCGCCACGATGCTCGACGCCGACGGCGGGGGCCTCGCGGCACCCCAGGTGGGGATCGGCCGGCGGTTCTTCGTGTACCGGACCGACGACGGGCCGGCCGTGGCCGTCAACCCGGAGATCGTCGAGGCGCACGGCGAGACGTCTTTCGCGGAGGGATGCCTGTCGATCCCGGGGCTCACCTTCGAGCTCGTCCGGCCCGAACGGGTGACGCTGCGCGCGCTCGACCTCGACGGGCGGGAGGTGGTGATCGAGGCCGACGACTACCTCGGGCGGATGTTCCAGCACGAGATCGACCACCTCGACGGGATCCTGGCCATCGACCGGCTCGAGCCCGAGGAGCGGCGCCGGGCGCTGCGACGCCTCGCCGAGGCCGATCTCGGCGCGGGGTTGCGACCGGCCTGAGGGTCGGGGTGCGGCTCTGCTACCTCGGGTCGCCCGACGACGCCGTCGCCCCGCTGCAGGCCCTGGTTGCCGCCGGGCACGACGTCGCGCTGGTGGTCACGCAGCCCGACCGGCGACGCGGGCGGGGTGGGGCGAGCGCGCCGAGCCCGGTGCGGCGGGCCGCCGAGTCGCTCGGCCTGCGGGTCGCGACCCCGACGCGGGCCGTCGAGGTGCTCGACGACCTGCGGCGGCTCGACGCCGAGCTGGGGGTGGTCGTCGCGTTCGGCCAGCTGCTGCCCGGCCGGGTGCTGGAGGCCACCCGCCACGGCTTCGTGAACCTGCACTTCTCGCTGCTCCCCCGGTGGCGTGGCGCGG
>CALEDW010000249.1 GCA_937949585.1 uncultured Acidimicrobiia bacterium | reverse complement strand
CGGGTCCTAGCGCCGGCGCCGGCGGCCGTGCGCGAGGCTGAGAAGGTGCCCAGCGTCTTCACCCGCATCATCAACGGCGAACTGCCCGGCCACTTCGTCTGGCGCGACGACCGGTGCGTGGCGTTCCTGTCCATCGCCCCGCTGCAACCGGGCCACACCCTGGTCGTGCCCCGGGCGGAGGTGGACCACTGGATCGATCTCGAACCGTCGTTGAACGCGCACCTCATGGGCGTGGCCCAGGAGATCGGCCGGGCCCAGCAGGAGGTGTTCCGACCGGCGCGGATCGGGCTGATGATCGCCGGGCTGGAGGTGCCGCACGTCCACCTGCACGTCGTCCCGATCCGGGGGGTGCACGACCTCGATTTCGGCAACGCCCGTCACGGCACGCCGCCGGACGAGCTCGCCGCCGCCGCCGCCCGGTTGCGGGCGGGGCTGGCGTCCCGGGGCGCGGCCGGCGTCGCCGACTGAGGATCGCGCCCCGGCCGGGCCGCTGCCCTCAGGACCCCGAGCAGCCGAGCGCGGCGCGGATGCGCGCGAGGTTGGCGTCCATCACGCTCACGTAGTCCTCGCCCCGGCGGATCCGCTGCGGCGACAGGGTCTCCAGGGTGTCGAGCACCTCCGTGCGTACACCGGCGTCGCGGGCCAGCGCCCGGGCCAGGCGCGGCGACGCCTGCTCCTCGGTGAAGATCGTCGTGGTGCCGGTACGCTCCACGAGTCGGGCCAGCTCGGCGAGACGGGCCGGGCTCGGCTCCTGCCCGGGATCTATCCCGGCGATGCCCTCCTGGCGCAGCCCGTAGCGGGCGGCCAACCAACCGAACGCCTCGTGCGCGGTGACCAGCAGGCGCCGCTCGCAGCTACGGGTCCCGTCCCGGTAGCGGTCGTGCAGCCGCTCGAGCCGGGCCGCGGCACGCTCCGCCCGGCGCCGGTACGCCGCGGCGTCGTCCGGGTCGGCCGCCGACAGCTCGGCGGCGACGAGCTCCACGACCTCGCGGTAGGCAAGCGGGTCGAGCCACACGTGAGGGTCGTTGCGCAGACCGGCCGGGGCCCGACGGACCGCACGCAGGCGGTCGAGGATCACCACCGTCCGTCCGTCCCGGCCCCGGGCCGCCGCCTCGACGGCGGGCTGGAACCCTCGACCCATCACGAACACGAGGTCTGCGTCGTCGATGAGGTCCCGCTGGCCGGTGGTGAGCTCGAGCTCGTGGGCCTCGGCACCCGGCGGGGTGAGGTCGGTGACCCGCACCCGCTCGCCGCCCACCCGACGGACGGCCTCGGCCACCGGGTAGAACGGCGCGACGACCTCCAGGGCGCCACGATCCGATCCGTCGCCGCCACACCCCGCCGGCAGCACGAGGACGAGCACCAGAGCGGACAGCACCGCCCGAGCCCGACCGCGAACCGACCCGGGGGCTAACCTCATGAGAATAAGAGTAACTCCTGCTTCGGACCTCGGGGTGGCCGGAACCGCCGAATCCGGGCGCGCCCCTGCGGTGGAGGCGACCGCCGTGACCTGCCGGTTCGGAGCCGACGTCGTCGTCGACGCCGTGGACCTGCGGATCGCCCCGTCCGAGTTCGTGGCGCTCGTGGGACCGAACGGATCCGGCAAGTCGACGCTGGCCCGAGCCCTGCTGGGTCTGCGACCCTGCGACGGCACGGTCCGGCTCTTCGGGCGGAGCCCGGCCGCGGCCCGCCGCGACGGCCTCGTGGCCTTCGTGCCCCAACGCGGGCGGGCCGCCCCCGTCGTGCCGGCCACCGTGGCGGAGGTGGTGGCCGCCGGACGGCTCGGGGCCCGGCGGTGGTGGCGCCGATTCCACCCGGCGGACGTCGCCGCCGTGGACCACGCGCTCGAGGCCGTGGCGCTCACCGACCTGGCCCGCCGCCCGGTCGCCGAGCTGAGCGGCGGTCAACAGCAACGGGTGCTCATCGCCCGGGCCCTGGTGAGCGACCCGGCGCTGCTCGTCCTCGACGAACCGGTCGCCGGCGTCGATGCCACCTCCCAGCGTCGCTTCCGCGACGCGCTGGTCCACCTCACCCGACACCACGGCACCGCCGTGCTGCTCATCTCCCACGAGCTGTCGGCCGTGGCCTCCGAGCTCGACCGGGTGGTGGTGCTCCGACACCGGGTCGTCTTCGACGGTCCGCCGGGCGGGCTCACCGAACGCGGGGTGCACCTGGGGGTGCACCCCGAGGACCTGCCGGTCTGGCTGGAAGGGCTGGGGGGATGAACCTGCCCCTGCCGTGGCCGTTCGAGCGCAACTACATGCAGCTGGCCCTCGTCGCCGGGCTCATGGTGGGCGGCACCGCGCCGCTGGTCGGGATCTTCGTCGTGCAACGCCGCCTGGCGCTGCTCGGCGACGGCCTCGGTCACCTGGCCTTCGCCGGGGTCGCCGCGGCGCTGCTGGTCGGTGCGGCACCGGTACCGGTGGCGCTCGGCGTCGCCGGGGTGGGGGCATTGGCCATCGAACGGCTTCGGAGCTCGGGCCGGGTGAGCGGCGACCTGGCGTTGGCGCTGTTCTTCTACGGGGGCCTGGCGACCGGTGCGGTCCTCGCCGGGCGGGCGGCGGCCACCGGCCGCAGCGTCAACGTGGTGCCCTACCTGTTCGGGTCGATCCTCACCGCCACGCCGACCGAAGTGGTGCTCGTCGCCGGGCTGGCGCTGGTGATCGTGGCCACGCTCACCGTTGCCGGCCGGGCGCTGCTGGCGGTGGCGCTCGACGAGGACGCGGCCCGGGTGTCGGGACTGCCGGTCGAGGGACTGAACGCGGCCCTGGCCGTGCTTGCCGCCGGGGTCGTCGTCGCGGCGATGCAGGTCGTGGGGCTGCTGCTCGTCGCCGCCCTGATGGTGCTCCCGGTGGCCGCCGCCCGCCGCGTCGCCCGGTCGTTCCGGGCCACCGTCTGGTGCTCGGCCGTCGTCGGCGTGGGATCGGTGATCGTCGGCCTCGTGGTGGCCCGGGTGGGCGACCTCGCCCCCGGCGGGGTGATCGTGCTCTGCTCGGCGGCGTGTTTCGCGCTCTCCGGGTTCGTCGGTCGCCCGGCCCGGCCGCAGCGTGCCTGAACCCCGGTCGGACCTCGGCTGCGGAACCGGCCGCCGGCATGACCGACGCTCCTCGACGGAGCGCTGCGGGCTGGCGACCCGAACGGGCCACGGGGCAACCTGCGGGCGTGGGGGATCCTTGGTTCGGGTGCTTCCTGCCGCAGGTACGCATCGGGTGGCCGAGGTTGCGGGAACGGGCCCGGGTCGCCGAGGAGGCCGGCTTCCACTCGGTGTGGCTCGTCGACCACCTGGCCACCCCGGCCGATCCGTCCCTGCCGATCCTCGAGGGTTGGACCGCCGCGGCGGCGCTGGCCGAGGCCACCGGCCGGATCCGCATCGGTCACCTGGTGACCTGCGACGCGTTCCGACACCCCACGGTGCTGGCCAAGATGGCGGCGACCCTCGACGTGATCTCCGAGGGCCGCCTCGAACTCGGACTGGGCTGGGGATCGGTCCCCGAGGAGCTCGAACGCTTCGGGTTCGGTTCCGCCACCGCGGCCGAGCGGGCGGCGCGCCTGGCCGAGACGCTCGACGTCCTCGAACTCATGTTCGCCGGGGAACCGTTCGAGTACCGCGGCCGCTACGTCACCTGCGCAGCTGCCGTCGGTCGACCCCGACCGGTGCAGCAGCCCCGGCCGCCGCTGCACCTCGGCGGCGCCGGGCGGCGCCACACCCTGCCGCTGGCCGCGGCCCGTGCCGACTGGTGGAACTGTCCCTCCTACGCCGCCGACCGTTTCGCGCTGCTCCGCCCGAAGGCGTCCCCGGCCCGGGCCTCCATCCAACGCCCGGTGGGGCTGGTGACCGATCCCGACCGGCGCGACGAGGTCGACGCCGAGGCCCGGCGCCGCTTCGGGACCTGGGGAGGACTAGTGGTCGGGACCCCCGAGGAAGTGGCTGCGGTGCTCGCCGCCGACCACGCCGCGGGCGCCGAGGGGTTCGTGTTGCAGTTCCACGACTTCGGGTCCCCGAGGTCACTCGAGGTGTTCGCCACCGAGGTCGCGCCCCGGCTGCGCTGAGGTGTCACCGCCGAGGGAGGCGACGGCCGTGCCGGCCTCAGCGGGTGCGGGGGAACCCGAGGTCGGGACCGCGGGCGGCAGGGTCACCCCACCGGGTGGTGATCACCTTGGTGCGGGTGCAGAAGTGGATGCCGTGCGGTCCGTGGACGTGGGTGTCGCCGAACAGGCTCTGGCGCCACCCGCCGAACGAGTAGGAGGCGACCGGCACCGGGATCGGGACGTTGACCCCCACCATGCCCACCTCCACCTCGAGGGCGAACCGGCGGGCCGCGGCGCCGTCGCGGGTGAAGATCGCCACGCCGTTGCCGTACGGGTTGGCCCGGACGAGCCCGAGGGCCTCGTCGTAGGTGTCGACCCGCACCACACCGAGCACCGGGCCGAAGATCTCGTCCCGGTAGATCACCTGGTCGGGCCGTACCCGGTCGAAGACGCAGGGGCCGAGGAAGAACCCGTCCTCGTACCCCGGGACCACGACGTCGCGGCCGTCGAGCAACAGCTCGGCGCCCTCGGCCACACCCCGGTCGACGTAGCCCCGCACCCGATCGCGGTGCGTCCCGGTGACGAGGGGTCCCATCTCGGCGTGCGGGTCGAGGCTCGCCCCCACCCGCACGGCCCCGGCCCGCTCCACGAGGCCCTCCACCAACGGGTCGGCGGCGGCCCCGACCGCCACCACCACCGACACGGCCATGCAGCGCTGCCCGGCGGAACCGAACCCGGCGCTCACCGCGGCGTCGGCGGCGGCGGCCAGGTCGGCGTCGGGCAACACCACCATGTGGTTCTTGGCCCCGCCCAGCGCCTGCACCCGTTTGCCGGCGGCGGCCGCCGTCTCGTAGACGTGACGGGCCACCGGGGTGGAGCCGACGAAGCTCACCCCGTCCACCCCGGGATGGGTGAGCAGGGCGTCGACGGCCTCGGCGTCACCCTGGACCACGGTGAACACCCCGTCGGGCAAGCCGGCCTCCGCCCACATCTCGGCCAGCAGCAACGCCGCACCCGGGTCCTTCTCGCTCGGTTTGAGGACGAAGGCGTTCCCACACGCCAGCGCGATCGGGAACATCCACATCGGCACCATCGCCGGGAAGTTGAACGGCGTGATCCCCACCAGCACCCCGACCGGCTGGCGGACCGAGACGACGTCCACACCGCCCGCCACCTGCGGGGTGCTCGCCCCGCCGATCAGGGCCGGGATCCCGCAGGCGTACTCCACCACCTCCTCGCCCCGGGCGATCTCGCCGAGCGCATCGGCGAGGACCTTGCCGTGCTGGCGGCTCACCACCTCGGCGAGCTCGTCCTTGCGCCGTTCCAGCACCTCCCGGAACCGGAACAGGATCTGGGCCCGACGCCCCAGGGGCACCTCCCGCCAGTGCCCGAACGCCTCCCGGGCGACCCCGACCGCCTCGTCCACCTCACCGACCGTGGCGGCACTCACCTGCGCCTGCACCCGGCCGGTGGACGGGTCGTACACGTCGAGCCGTCGCCCGCGGCCGGGTGCGACCCGACCCCCGACCCAGTGGCCGATCACCGGGAGGTTCGCGTCGACCGCTGCGCCGACGGCCCCGTGGTCGCTCCGCTCGATCGTCTCGCTCATGTGCCCTCCGCTGACGGTTCCGTCGGCACGTCCCGGCTTCAGCGCAGGCCGAGACGGCGGGCCCGGCGCCGCCCCCACCAGGTGCCGGCGGCCAGGACGGCCACGCTGCCCACCAGGATCATCGTGGCCAGCACGTTGATCTGCGGCGGCGTCGCGGTGCGGGACTGCCCGAAGATCTGCAGCGGGAAGGTCTTCACGTCGGGGCCGGCCACGAAGTAGGTGATGATGAAGTCGTCGATCGACAGCGCGAACGACAGCAGCGCGGCGGCGAGGATCCCCGGGGTGATGAGGGGCAGCGTCACCCGCAGGAAGGTGCGGATGGGGCCGGCGCCGAGGTCCATGGCGGCATCCTCCAACGTCCAGTCGAAGCCCCGTAGCCGCGCCTTGAGGGTCATGGCGACGTAGCTCACGCAGAACATGATGTGGGCGATCACGATCGTGGTGAACCCGAGGGTGAACTGCCGGTTGGCCAGCACGAGGTGCGGCTCGAGGAACAGGGTGAGCAGCGACGCCCCGAGGAGGATCTCGGGGGCGGTGAGCGGCAGGACCAAAAGCAGGTTCGTGATCTGCCCGCCCCGGAAGCGGTAGCGCACCAGCGCCAGCGCCACGAACGTGCCGAGGACCGTGGCCACCACCATCGAGATGAGCGCCACCCGCAGGCTCACGTAGAGCGCATCGACGAGGGGCCGGTTCTTGAACGGATCGGCCCAGTTCTCCAGCGTGAACTCCTGCCACACCGCGTTGAACTTGCCCTTGGGCTTGTTGAAGCTGAACAGGACGATCACGAAGATCGGCAGGAACAGGTACACCAGCCCCCCGGCGGCGGCCAGGTTGACCAGCACCCGACCGACCCGGCCGGCCGGGGAGGTGACCGTCCCGTCGCCGTGGCCGCGCCCCCGCCTCACACCAGATCCTCCGTGCCGAGGAGGCGGGCGTAGGTGATGACGACGGCCATGACGATGGCCATGAACACGAACGACAGCGCTGCGGCCACCGGGTAGTCCAACTGCACGAGGAACTGGTCCTGCACCACGTTGCCGATCATGGTGGTCTTGGCGCTGCCGAGGTAGTAGGAGTTCACGAAGTCGCCGGCGGCGGGGATGAACACGAGGAGGCTGCCGGCGAACACCCCGGGCAGGGAGAGGGGGAACACGACCTTGCGGAACGCCCGCCAGGTGTTCGAGTAGAGGTCCCGGGCGGCGTCCACCAGGCGCGGGTCGATCTTCTCCAGCGCCACGTAGATCGGCAGGATCATGAAGGGCAGGAAGTTGTAGGTGAGCCCGCCCACCACGGCCAGGGGCGTGCGCAGGAGCCGCCCGTCGGGGGCGAGCACGCCCAGGGAGCGCAGCGTCTCGACCACGGGGGCCTGGTCGCCGAGGATCGTCCTCCAGGCCAGGGTACGGATGAGGTAGTTGGTGAAGAACGGCACCACGCACAGCCCCAGCAGCACGTTCTTCCAGGCGCCGCCCCGGAAGGCGATCACGTAGGCGAGCGGGTAGGCGATGAGCAGCGCGGCGACGGTGGCCAGCGCGGCGTAGAGGAACGACCGTGAGAACTGGGCGCCGTAGCGCGAGAAGGCATCCGAGTAGTTCGACCACTCCCAGGAGAACACCGGGTCGGCGAAGCGAGATGGTCGCGACGACAGCGACATGCGCAACAGCGTCCAGAGCGGGAAGAAGTAGAACAGGAACAGCCACAGCATCCCGGGGGCGAGCAGCAGCCAAGGCGCCACCCGGGCCTGCTTGCGCCCCTCCGGGTCCCGCTCCAGCATCGCCGCGATTCAGCCGGTGCCGAGGATCTCGGAGAACCGGCGGTCGAAGCGCTCCTCTTCCTTGCCGACCAGCGGCCCGAAGATGTGGTTCTGGGCCAGGAACTCCTCGGTCGGTACGACGAGCGGGTTGTCGACCAGCTCGGCCTTCTCCCCTCCGAGCTTGGTGAGCTCTTCGGGCACACCCTCGACCGGTGAGATGAACTGCACCTCGGCGGTGAGACGCGCTGCGTTCACGGGGTCGTAGAAGAAGTTGATCCACTCGGAGGCCAGAGCGGGCCGCTCGCTGGTCTTGGGGATCATGAAGTTGTCCGACCAGAGCATCCCGCCCGACTCCGGGATCGCGAACCGCACGGCGGGGTTGTCCCGGGTGATCTGGGCGACGTCGCCCGACCAGGCGAAGGCCGCCGCGAGGTTGCCGGCGCCGAGGTCGCTCACGTACTCGTTGCCGTTGAACCCGTCGATCTTGCCGTCGCGTACCGCCCGCTCCAGGAAGTCGAACGCCGGCTCGGCCTTGGCGAAGGTGGGCTTCTCGGGTTCGATGTCGAGCGAGGCCATGATGAGCCCGATGGTGTCGCGCATCTCGGTGAGCACCGTCTTCGTGCCCTCGACCTCCAGGAAGTCCTCGACGGTACGGATCTCCCGGCCGGTGACCTCGATGTTGTAGGCGATACCGGTCACGCCGCTCTGCCAGGGGAGGCTGTAGGTGCGCTCCCGGTCGAACCCGGGACTGCGCAGCGCGGCCCGCAGGTTGGTCTTGTTGGGGATGCGGGCCTCGACGAGCGGCTGCACCCAGCGCACCTCGTTGATGAGCCGGCTCGCCATCCAGTCGGTGAGCACGAACCCGTCCCGACCGATGCTGCGGTTCTTGGAGAGGTTGGGCCGGATCTTGGCGAAGTACTCGTTGTTGTCGTTGATGTCCTCCGTGTAGGTGACCTTGATCCCGGTCATCCGGGTGAACTTCCGGTTCAGCGCCGGGTCGATGTAGGCCGTCCAGTTGGAGATCGACACCGCCCGCCCGTCGTCGTCACCGCCCCCACCCCCGCCGCCGCAGGCCGCCAGGACCCCGGGCGCGACGGCGGCGCCGCCGGCGATGAGGCCCATGCGGGCGAGGAACTCCCGACGGCCGATGCGGCTCCTCGAGGTCCGTCCGTTCACCGTGCACCTCCTGCGGTCCGCGGAACCGTCAACGCTTCGATCTCGGCGATCTCGCGCTCGTCGCCGACGGGGGCGACCCGATCACGGGCGCGCAGCACCCTCGCCGCGTCCGGCTCGAAGGTCAGCCACACCCGGGCTCCGGGGCGCAGCAGGGGGAGGTCCTCGTCGGGTCGGACGTGGGCCACCACCCGCTCGTCGGCCGCGGTCACCATCCCCACCCGCAGCACCGGGCCCTGGAAGGTCAGGTCGGTCACCGTGCCGGGTACCCCGACCCGGGGCGGAGCGGGCTCGGTGGTGAGCAGACGGGCCCGTTCGGGACGGATCATCACCGCGACCGCGTCGCCGGGCTTGAGTCCTTCGGTGGTGGTCGGCGCCTCCAGTTCCCCGTCGGTGCCCAGGCGGACCGCCGCCCGGTCGCCGCCGACGCGGGTCACGACCCCTGCGAAGAGGTTCGCCTGACCGATGAAACCGGCGACGAAGACGCTCGCCGGTGAGTCGTAGATCTCGGTGGGGGCGCCGATCTGCTCGACCCGCCCTTCGCTCATCACGGCGATGCGGTCGCTCATCGTGAGCGCCTCTTCCTGGTCGTGGGTCACGAAGATGAACGTGATCCCCACCTCCCGCTGGATGCGCTTGAGCTCCAACTGCATCGCCTGGCGGAGCTTGAGGTCGAGGGCGGCGAGCGGCTCGTCGAGGAGGAGCGCCTTCGGGTAGTTCACCAACGCCCGGGCCAGGGCGACCCGCTGCTGCTGCCCGCCGGAGAGCTGGGCCGGCCGCCGGTTGGCGAGCTCGGTGAGCCGCACGATCTCCAGCATCTGCTGCACCCGCACCGCGATCTCCCCCTTGGGGAGGCGCTTGGCCCGCAACCCGAACGCGACGTTGTCCCAGACGGTCAGGTGGGGGAACAGCGCGTACTGCTGGAACACGGTGTTCACGTCGCGCCGGTACGGAGGGACCCGGGACACGTCGCGGCCCTCGAGGCGGATCGCACCGGCGGTCGGACGCTCGAAGCCGGCGATCATCCGCAGGGTGGTGGTCTTCCCGCAGCCGGAGGGGCCGAGCATGGCGAAGAACTCACCCCGGGCGATGACGAAGTGGGCGTCGTCCACAGCGACGAAGTCGCCGAACCGCTTCGTCACGTGATCGAGCTCGATGACCGGCTCACCACCGGCCCCGCCGATCGCCCCTGCGGCTCCCTCGCTCAGCCCCGGCCCCCTTCCGCCGCCGTCACGGCGCCACGCTCACCGCGCCACGCTCGCAGATTCACGGGTGGCCGTGCAACGATAGACGCCAGAATGCGTGGCTCGAGAGCGTCGCGGCCACGGAATCGGTTGCGCAGGGGACCGGCGGCGGCCCAACATCGTGACCACGGCCGCCGGTCGGGCACCGCGGCCCGGTGACGGCGCCCACGACGACGCCCGAGGAGACCGAGGAGCGCTGAGCGATGACGCACCAGAACTACATCGGGGGCAAGTGGGTCCCGGCCGCCGACGGCGCCACCCTGGAGGTGATCGCCCCGGCCACCGGTGAGCGCATCGCCGAGGTGCCGGCGTCGGGCCCCGCCGACGTCGACGCCGCGGTGGAGGCGGCGGCGGCGGCGTTCGAGTCGTGGCGACGCACCACCCCACGGCAGCGCGCGGAGCTGCTCGACAAGGTGGCCGACGCGATCGAGACCGACATGGAGACCCTGCGGGCACTGGAGGTCGACAACGTCGGCAAGCCCGTGTCGATCATCGAGTTCGAGATGGACCTCACCGTCGACAACTGGCGGTTCTTCGCGGCCGGCGCCCGGTTCCTGGATGGCCGCGCCGCCGGCGAGTACCTGGAGGACCACACCTCCTACCTTCGGCGCGACCCCTTGGGGGTGATCGGCTCGATCGCGCCCTGGAACTACCCGCTGAACATGGCCACCTGGAAGCTCGGCCCCGCGCTGGCGGCGGGCAACACGGTGGTGCTCAAGCCCTCGGAGCTGACCCCGCTCACCGCGCTGCGCCTCGCCGAGATCACCGCCGACATCCTCCCGCCGGGTGTGCTCAACGTCGTGACCGGTCTCGGCGAGACCGCCGGCGACGCGCTGGTGCGGCACCCGAAGGTGGCCATGGTGTCGCTCACCGGCGACGTCGAGACCGGCAAGCTGATCGCCCGCAACGCCGCCGACACCCTGAAGCGGGTGCACCTGGAGCTGGGCGGCAAGGCCCCGGTGATCGTGTTCGACGACGCCGACCTGGAGGCGGTGGTGAGCACGCTGGCCGAGGCCGGGTACTACAACTCCGGCCAGGACTGCACCGCGCCGTGCCGCGTGCTGGCCGGGCCGGGCCTCTTCGACTCCTTCGTCGCCGAGCTCTCCGAGGCCGCAGCGGCCGTGAAGGTCGGGGATCCCCACGATCCCGACGTGGCGATGGGGCCGGTGGTCTCGGCCGACCAGCTGGCCCGGGTCGAAGGGATGGTGGAGCGGGCCCGAGCGTCGGGCGCGGAGGTGACGGTGGGCGGTCGACGCCGGGAAGGTCCCGGCTTCTTCTACGAGCCCTCGGTGGTCGTGAACCCGGCCCAGGACTCCGAGATCGTCCAGCGCGAGGTGTTCGGGCCCGTGATCAGCGTGCAACGCTTCTCCGACGAGGACCAGGCGCTGGCCTGGGCCAACGACGTCGACTACGGCCTGTCGGCGTCGGTGTGGACCCGGGACGTCGGTCGGGCCATGCGGATGAGCGCGGCGCTGGCCTTCGGGACCGTGTGGGTGAACGACCACATCCCGATCGTCTCCGAGATGCCCCACGGCGGGTTCAAGCAGTCGGGCTACGGCAAGGACATGTCGATCTACGCGATCGAGCACTACACCGAGCTCAAGCACGTGATGATCAAGCACTGACGGCGGCCGTACGGACCTACGAGGACACGAGGAGTCGAGACCGGGATGGGAGACACCGAGGCGCTCGTCGAGCGGGCCCGCCGCATCGCCGACGACGAGAACCGCAGGCTCTGGGAGCGCACGCCCGCGTCGAAGGCGCTGTTCGAACGGGCCGTGCGATCGATGCCGATGGGCGTGGCCTCGTCGTTCCAGGCCTGGGACCCCTACCCCGTGTACCTGCGCGAGGGTCGGGGGGCGTTCGTCTGGGACGTCGACGGTCACCGCTACGTGGACGTGCACGGTGGGTTCGGTTGCATGGTCGTGGGCCACGCCCACCCCAAGGTGGTGGAGGCGATCGAACGGGCCGCCCGCACCGGCACCCACTTCGCGGTGACCACCGAGGCGACCGTCGCCTTCGCCGAGGAGCTGTGCCGGCGCTTCTCCGCCGAACGGGTGCGGTTCGCCAACTCGGGCACCGAGGCGACGATGGGCGCGATCCGGGTGGCCCGGGCCGCCACCGGTCGGGACCACATCGTGAAGATCGAGGGCAGCTACCACGGGCACCACGACCCGGTGATGTTCTCGGTGGTCCCGAACTCCGACCTCATGGGCGGCCGTGACCGGCCGGCGACCACGCCGATGTCGCTGGGGATCCCCGCCGGCACCGCCGCGTACACCCACGTCGTGCCGTTCAACGACCTCGGGGCGCTGGAGCGCCTGCTCGAGGACCAGGGCCACGAGATCGCCGGGATGATCCTGGAGCCGGTGATGATGAACATCGGGATCGTCGAACCGGCCCCCGGTTACCTCCAGGGCGCCAAGGACCTGCTGCACCGCCACGGGGCGCTGCTCATCTTCGACGAGGTGAAGTCGGGGGCCACCATCGCCCCCGGCGGTGCGGTCGACCGCTACGGGGTGGTGCCGGACCTCGCCTGCTGGGCCAAGGCCATCTGTGGGGGCACGCCGGGCGCGGCGTTCGGGGGCCGGGCCGACGTGATGGAGGTGATCGAACGGGGCGCCGCCCACCAGGGCACCTTCAACGGCAACCCGCTCGTCGTGGCCGCCGGCCTCGCCACGCTCACCGAGGTGCTCACCGGCGACGCCTACGAGCACCTGGCCAAGCTCGGCAGCCGCCTCGCCCAGGGCTGTCGGGACGCGATCGCCGCGCACGGGATCCCCGCCCACGTGGTGGACCTCGGCGCCAAGGGCTGCGTCTCCTACCGCCCGGAGCCGATGACGAACTACCGCGACTTCCTCGAGACCCTCCCCGAGGTGTACCTGGCCTCGTACCCGTGGCTGCTGAACCGCGGGGTCTTCATGACGCCGGGCGACGAGGAGCAGTGGACGCTGTCGGTCCAGCACACCGAGACCGACGTCGACCGCTACGTCGAGGCCTTCGGCGAGTTCTGCGCCGCCCTCGCCCGGGCCTGAGCGGCCGGGCGGCGGGACCGGCCGGGCCGATGGGCGAGCACGACCGCTGGGTGGCCCGGGACGCGGCCCGGGTCTGGCACGGGTTCACCCAGATGGCCTGCTACGCCGAGAACGCCCCGGTGGTGGTGGAGCGGGCCGAGGGCCACGAGCTCATCGACGTGGACGGGAACCGCTACCTCGACGCGATCTCGTCGCTGTGGGTCACGACGCTCGGCCATCGCGTTCCCGAGCTCGACGAGGCCGTCCGGGCACAGTTGGAACGGGCCGCGCACACCACCCTGCTCGGCAACGGCAACCGGGTGGTGGTGGAGCTCGCCGAGGCGCTGGCCCGGGTGGTGCCGGTCGACGACCCTCACGTGCTGTTCGCCTCCGACGGCGCCTGCGCGGTGGAACAAGCGCTGAAGATCGCCTTCCAGCACTGGCGGAACCGGGGGGTGAGGGGTCGGGAGCGGTTCCTGGCCTTCGGCGGTGCCTACCACGGCGACACGATCGGCGCGTTGTCGGTGGGCGACGGAGGGTTCGGCGCCGAGGTGTTCGAGCCCTTGCGGTTCCCGGTGCTGCGCGCCCCGGGCTTCGACGACCCCGAGTGCTTCCCGACGGCGGTCCGGATGGTCGCCGAACACGCCGACGAGCTCGCCGCGGTCATCGTCGAGCCCCTCGTCCAAGGGGCGGCGGGGATGCGGATCGGTCCGCCCGAGGGGTTCGCGGCCCTGGGGCAGGCCTGTCGGGAGGCCGGAGTGCTGCTCATCTGCGACGAGGTCGCCACCGGCTTCGGGCGCACCGGCACGCTGTTCGCCTCCGAGCAGTGCGCGTTGCGCCCCGACCTGCTCTGCCTCGGCAAGGGCCTCACCGGCGGGTACCTGCCGATGTCGGCCACGGTGGCCGCCGGCGAGGTGTTCGCCTCGTTCCTCGGTCCCGATCTGTCGGAGCGCACCTTCTACCACGGGCACTCCTACGGCGGGAACGCCCTCGCCGCGGCGGTGGCGCTCCGACACCTCGAGCTCCTCGAGGCCCGGGACGTGCTCGCCAACGTCCGGGAGCGCTCGACCGAGCTGCGTGGGCTCCTCGCCGACCGGATCGCCGGACTCCCCGCCGTGCGCGACGTGCGCCTGGCCGGGCTCATGGGCGGGGTCGAACTGGCCGGACCCCCCGGCGCCCGCTGGGGCCGCCGGGTGTGCGCGACCGCGGTACGGCACGGGGTCCTGCTGCGACCCCTCGGCGACGTGGTGGTGCTCATGCCCCCGCTCACCGTGACCTCACCGGAGCTGCACCGGATCGTCGAGACCCTCCGCGACGCCGTCGTGGCCGTGACCGCCTGAGCACGGCCGGGGGGTCGCCGGCCGCCACGACCGGGAACCGCGGCGGGACCCGAGGCGACTCATGGGCATCATGACGCGCCGCTCGGTCGATCGCGCGCGCCCGGCGGGCAGCACCCGGCGGGTGCTCGGGGGCCTCGGCATCGGCATCGCCGTGGCCCTGGCGGCTTGCGGCGGCGGTTCGGGGACCGGTTCTGGGACGCTGCGGGGCGCGGTGCGCCACCCGCCCCTGCGGGTCGGGGACGTGCGCCTCCCCGACGTGTCGGTCGAGGGGTCGGGACGACCGATGGCCCTGCGGGCGAGGACCGGCGGTCTCCTCGTGGTCTACTTCGGGTTCACGCACTGCCCCGACGTGTGCCCGACCACCCTCTCCGACCTGGGTCGGGCGCTGGAACGCCTCGAACCGGCGGAACGCCGCCGGGTGGGCGTCGCGTTCGTGACGGTGGACCCCGAGCGCGACGACGCCCGGGTGATGAACGCCTACCTCCGGCACTTCACCGACGGAGGCCATGCGCTGCGCACCGACGACCCGGCACTGCTCGAGACCGCCAAGGATGCCTTCGGGGTGACGGCACGGCGGATTACCTACCCGGGCGGCGACCCGGACGCCTACGGGTTCGAGCACACGGCCACCACCTACGTCGTCGACGACACGGGAACCGTGGTCGTCGAGTGGCCCTTCGGCACCCGGCCCGGTGACATGGCCGCCGACCTGCGCCTCGTGCTCCGCCGAAGGCACCCCCGGTGAACACCCACCGTCCGTCCCGAACCAGCGAACCAGGAGGAACGACATGCCCCTGCGGCTGCGAACCCTGACCGTCACCCTCGTGGGTCTCGCCGTGCTCGGCGTGGCCGGCTGCGGCTCGGACTCCGAGAACGCGGGCGGCTCGGGCGCCGAGGCCGGCGCGATCCGGGTGACCGACGTCTGGGCCCGTAGCTCACCCATGGAGGCCGAGAACGGCGCCGTCTATGCCCGGATCCGCAACACCTCGGACCGGGCCGACGCGCTGATCGGCGCCTCGGTACCATCGAGCATCGCCGCGACCGTCGAGCTCCACGAGACGGTCATGACCGACACGAGCAGCGAGGGTACCCACGGCGACGGGATGGACGACGGACACGGCGACGGGATGGACGACGAACACGGCGACGGGATGGACGACTCCGGTGACCCCGGACACGGGTCCCTGGGGGTGCGCACCGTCGCCGCGCGTCCCGTCGACCACCCGCCTGCCGGCTCCGGGAACGGAACCGATGACGGCCACGGTGGCATGGAGATGCGGCCGGTCGACCGGATCACCATCCCCGCCGACGGCACCCGGATCCTCAAGCCGGGCGGCTACCACATCATGCTCATCGACCTGGCCCGGGCCCTGCGGGTGGGCGACACGTTCCCCGTCACGCTGCGCTTCGAGCGGGCGGGGACGGTGAAGGTGACCGCGGAGGTCCGACGCTGAGGTGAACGAGGTGGCGACACCCCGGCGGTCCCGACGTGTCCCCTACGCCGTCGTCGCCGGGGTGCTCGCCGTCGTCGCGGTCGCCGTCCTCGGGGCCGTGGTGCTCACCGGTACCCGCGACCGGGTCACCCACAGCTTCGTGATCCCTCCGGGCACCGGGGCCCGGCTCGACGCCGGTGAACGGATCGAGGTGTTCCCCCGGGTCCTGCGGGTGAAGGTGGGAGACCGACTCGTGGTGCGCAACGACGACGACCGCCGTCACCATGCCGGGCCGATCAGCGTCGAGCCCGGTTCACGGATGGAGATGACCTTCGGCCGGACGGGGGAGCTGCGAGGGGCGTGCACCCTCAACGTGGCCCGGACCTACCGGATCGTCATCGACTCGTGACCCCCTGGGGGATCTGGGCCGCCGCCGAGACCGAGCGCATCCGCGGGGCCGGTCGCTGGCGAGCCCCCCGGGACCTCGACGGGATGGGACCCGTCCACGTCCTCGACGACGGCCGGTCCGTGGTGACCTTCGCCGCCAACGACTACCTGGGCCTCACCCGTCACCCCGAGGTGATCGCCGCCGCCCACCGGGCCCTGGACCGCTGGGGTGCGGGTGCGGGTGCCGCCCGCCTCATCGTCGGGTCCCGCCCGGTGCACGCCGAGCTGGAAGCGGCCCTGGCCGACTGGAAGGGCACGGAGGCAGCGGTGCTGTTCCCCACCGGCTTCGCCGCCAACCTCGGCGTGCTCACCACCGTGGGTGGGCCGGGCACGCTGATCTGCTCCGACGAGCTCAACCACGCCTCCATCATCGACGGGACCCGCCTGGCCCGGGCCCGGGTGGCGGTCTACCCACACCGCGACCTCGAGGCCCTGGACCGGCTGCTCACCGACGCCCGCGAGGACCGGGTGGTCGTGGTGTCCGACACCGTGTTCTCCATGGACGGCGACGTGGCCGACCTGGAGGCACTCGTTGCGCTGTGCGCCCGCCACCGGGCGTTGCTCGTCCTCGACGAGGCCCACGCCGTGCTCGGTCCCGACCTGCCGGCCACCGACGCCGAGGTGCTCCGGGTCGGGACGCTGTCCAAGACGCTCGGTTCCCTCGGCGGGTTCGTGGCCGGGTCGCGCCGGTTCTGCGACCTGATCGTGAACCTCGCGCGCCCCTACATCTTCACCACGGCTTCCACCCCCGCCGACGCCGCGGCGGCGCTGGCCGCCCTGGCGGTGCTGCGCGGGCCGGAGGGCGACCGGCGCCTGGCCCGGCTGCGCAGCCTCGTCGATGCCGTCCGCCCCGGCCATCCGTCGCCGATCATCCCGGTGCTGTGCGGCTCCGAGGCCCGGGCGTTGGAGGCCGCCGAGGCGCTCCTCGAACGGGGGATGCTCGTCCCGGCCATCCGCCCGCCCACCGTGGCACCCGGCACGTCCCGGCTGCGGGTCACCCTCTCCGCCGACCACGACGCCGGGCAGGTCCGGGCACTGCTCGACGCGCTCGCCGAGCTGGGGCTGACCCCGTGACCGTGACGGTGTTCGTGGCCGGGACCGGCACCGAGGTCGGCAAGACGTACTGCGCGGCACAGGTCCTGCGTCGGCTCCGCCGCCGCGGGTTGCGGGTCGCGGCGCGCAAGCCCACCCAGTCGTTCGCCCCCGGGCAGGGCCCCACCGACGCCGAGGTGCTCGGTGCGGCCAGCGGTGAGCACCCCGACGTCGTGTGCCCCCCGGCGCACACCTTCGAGGTGCCGATGGCCCCGCCGATGGCCGCCGAGGCCCTGGGTCGGCCCGCCCCGACCCTCGCCGGCCTGCTCGCCGCAGCGACGGCACCCCCCGAGGTCGCCCTGACCCTCGTGGAGGGGGCCGGCGGGCCGCGCTCCCCGATCGCCGCCGACGCCGACAACGTGGCGCTCGCCGCGGCGCTGCGGCCGCAGCGGGTGCTGCTCGTCGCCGACGCCGGGCTGGGCACGATCAACGCGGTGCGCCTCAGCTGCGAGGCGTTGGGCGAGGTGTCGCCCGCACCGCCCCTGGTGGTGCTGAACCGGTTCTCCCCCACCGACGGGTTGCACGCCCGCAACCGGGACTGGCTGGCCCGCGACGGCCTCGAGGTCCACATCGACGTCGAATCGGTGGCCAGCGTGCTCGCCGACGTGGCAGAATCGTAGGGTAATCGGCCAGGATCAACGGATCTCGCACATGCACGCCGAGCAGGCCATCGACGCCGACTTCCGGGGTCAGGTCGCAGGAAGGCCGGTCCTCAGCGACACCGACCGGGCCATCATCGAGGCGCTCCAACGGGACGGACGCCTCCCCTACACCCGCATCGCCGCGCTCGTCGGCCTGTCCGAGGCCGCCGTGCGCCAACGGGTGCAGCGGCTGCGGGCGGCCGGGGTGATGCAGGTGGTCGCGGTCACGAACCCGCTCGTGCTCGGGTTCCGCAGGATGGCGCTCGTCGGGGTCCGGGCCGAGGGTGACCTGCGCGCCCTCGCCGACGCGCTCGGCGCGCTGAGCGAGGTGAGCTACGTCGTCATCGTCGCCGGGTCGTTCGACGTGCTCGTGGAGGTGGTGTGCGAGGACGACGAGCACCTGCTCAGGCTCCTCAACGAGGAGATCCGGGCGCTGCCGGGGGTGCGCAGCACCGAGACGTTCACTTACCTGCGACTCTGCAAGGAGACCTACGAATGGGGGACCCGATGACCGACGGGCAGCCGTCGTCCGACCGACGCGCCGCCGAGCTGAGCGAGCTCGCCCGGCGCCACCTGTGGATGCACTTCACCCGCCTCGGGGCCTACGCGGAGGCGGAGGTCCCCACGATCGTGCGGGGGGAGGGTTGCTACCTATGGGACGCCCGGGGCAAGCGGTATCTCGACGCGCTGTCGGGGCTGTTCACCGTGCAGCTCGGGCACGGACGGCGTGACCTGGCCGAGGTGGCCGGTCGGCAGGCCGCCGAGCTCGCCTACTTCCCGATCTGGTCGTACGCCCATCCCCCGGCGGTCGAGCTGGCGACGAAGCTCGCGCAGCTGGCCCCCGGCGACCTGAACCGGGTGTTCTTCACCAGCGGCGGGTCGGAGGCGGTCGAGTCGGCGTGGAAGCTCGCCCGCCAGTACTTCCGGGCCGTCGGCCAGCCCCAGCGCTACAAGGTGATCGCCCGGGAGGTCGCCTACCACGGCACCTCCCTCGGGGCCCTGGCCCTCACCGGCGTGACCGGCCTGCGCACCCCCTACGAACCGCTCACCCCGGGCGCCGCCCACGTGCCCAACACCAACCGGTTCCGCCACCCGCTCGGCGACGACGAGAAGGCCTTCTGCGACTGGCTCATCACGGCCACCGAGCACCGGATCCTCTTCGAGGGGCCCGAGACCGTCGCCGCGGTGTTCGCCGAACCGGTGCAGAACGCCGGCGGCTGCCTCACGCCACCGGCCGACTACTTCCCGCGCCTGCGGGACCTGTGCGACCGCTACGGGATCCTGCTCGTCTCCGACGAGGTGATCTGCGCCTACGGGCGGCTGGGCACGATGTTCGGCGCCGAGCGCTACGGGTTCCTGCCCGACATGATCACCACGGCCAAAGGCCTGACCTCCGGGTACTCGCCCCTCGGCGCGGTGATCTGCCGGGACCGGATCGCCGAGCCGTTCCTGTCCGGCACGGCCAGCTTCCTGCACGGCTTCACGTTCGGGGGCCATCCGGTGAGCTGTGCGGTGGGGCTGCGCAACCTCGAACTGTTCGCCGAAGAGGACGTCCTCGGCAACGTGGCCCGGCACACCGAAGGGTTCCGGGAGCGCCTCGAGGCGCTGAGGGACCTGCCGATCGTCGGCGACGTGCGGGGCGAGGGCTACTTCTTCGCCCTCGAGCTCGTCGCCGACCCGGACACCAAGCAGACCTTCAGTCGCGAGGAGTGTGAGACGCTGCTGCGCGGGTTCCTGTCCCCCCGCCTCTACGACGCGGGCCTCATCTGCCGCACCGACGACCGGGGCGACCCGGTGGTGGTCCTGTCCCCGCCGCTGGTCGCCGGCGACGCCGAGCTGGACCGGATCGGCGAGACCCTGCGGACCGTCCTCGCCGAGGCGTGGACGGTGATGCGGGAGGACTGAGGCGTGGGCCGGGCCGCCGCAAGGCACCCCCGCCCGCTCCGGGTGGGGGTGCCCAGGGAGATCAAGGACGGCGAGCACCGGGTGGCCATCACCCCGGACGGCGTGCACGAGCTGGTCGCCCACGACGTGGAGGTCCTCGTCGAGGCGGGGGCCGGGATCGGCTCGGCGATCGGCGACGACGAGTACGCCGCCGCCGGCGCCCGCATCGTCCCCGGTGCGCCCGAGGTGTGGGGCGACGCGGAGCTGGTGCTGAAGGTGAAAGAGCCACAACCTTCGGAGCGGGCGTTCCTGCGTCCCGGCCTGGTGCTGTTCACCTACCTGCACCTGGCCGCCTACCCCGAGGTCGCCTCGGCGCTGTGCGACGCCGGGGTGACCGGGATCGCCTACGAGACCGTCCAGACCACCGACGGGGCCCTGCCCCTGCTGGCCCCGATGAGCGAGGTCGCCGGGCGGATGGCCACCCAGGTCGCGGCCCGGTACCTCGAGCGCGACCTGGGGGGACGGGGGGTGCTGCTGGGCGGGGTGCCGGGTGTGCGACCGGCCCGGGTGGTGGTGCTGGGCGCCGGCAACGTGGGCTGGAACGCGGCGTGGATCGCCCAGGGCATGGAGGCCGAGGTGCTGCTGTTGGACCGCAACCTCGACCGGCTGCGTTGGGTCGACCAGATCCATCAGGGCCGGATCGTCACCCTGGCCAGCAACCGGGGGGCCGTGGCCCGGGCGGTGGCGGAGGCCGACGCTGTGATCGGGGCGGTCCTGGTGGCCGGGGGACGGGCCCCGGTGGTGGTGACCGAGGAGATGGTGCGCAGCATGCGCCCCGGATCGGTGATCGTCGACGTCGCCGTCGACCAGGGCGGCTGCGTCGCCACCACCCGCGAGACCACCCACCACGACCCGGTGTACGAGCGTCACGGCGTGATCCACTACGCAGTGGGCAACATGCCGGGGGCGGTGCCGTTCACCTCGACCTACGCGCTCACCAACGCCACCCTGCCCTACGTGCTGGCCCTCGCCCTGTCGGGGGTGCGGACCGCGGCGACGGCCGACGCGGCGTTGGCACACGGGATCAACACGGTCGCGGGTCGGGTCACCCACCCGGCCGTCGCCGAGGCGCTCGGCTGCCCGCTGGGCTCCTGGTCGGAGCTGCTCGCCGCCTGACCCGGGGTCGCGGCCGGCGGTGACCGCGGGGAGTCCGCCGACCGCCACCGGGGAGACCCGTACCGGCCCGGCGTGGGCGCACCGGGGCCCGGCGCACCGGGGCCCGGACGCGGGCCGCGGGGCCGGCCGGGGGGAGGGAGCCGACCCCGCAACCCGTCTCGGGCACTGCGAGCGTCGCGCCACCAGGTCACGGTCGTGGGTCGAACGTGAACGGCGGGGGAACGGGATCCTCCCCGTTCCCCCGCCGTCGGGGGCGAGCGCCGTGGCTGCCTACGGCGTCACCACCACCCTGACCTGGCGGTTCACTCGCTGCGGCTTCGGGGTCGACGAGTCGGTCACCCGCACCGTGGCGCGGTAGGTCCCGGCCGTCGTCGGCGTGCCCGA
>CALEDW010000248.1 GCA_937949585.1 uncultured Acidimicrobiia bacterium | reverse complement strand
GGCGATCGCCTCCGGCCGGAGGCGACGCTCGGCGTCGACGCCCTCCCCGAGCCGCGTGATCAGCATCTCCCGGGCCAGGGCCCGCGGCGGCCGGTGCGGGTCGGTGATCTCGGCGACGAGCAGGCGGGTGGAGTTCGTGCCGAGGTCGAGGGCGGCGACCCGCATGGCTCAGCGGGCCCCGGACCGCATGCCGAGCCGCTCGGCGACCCAGGCCCCCACCGGGTCGTCGCCGCCGGCCAGGTACCAGGCCAGGTGCGCGTGCAGGCACTTCACGCCCCGGGCGGTGCCGCCGACGCCTCCGTGCGGGCGCGGCCCCCGGTGGCCGGCCGGTAGCGCCGCATCGCGCTCGGCGGCGTAGCGGACGTGGGCGGCGGCCAGGGCGTCCGGGTCGACCGCGGCCTCCGCCTCGCGCACCCCGCCCGACGCCTCCAGCGCGGCCACCCGCCGTGTGAGCTCGGCGTCGACCAGCCAGTAGCGGGTGGGCATCGGCGTGCCGTCGTCGAGCAGCGGCGCATTGCGGATCACCACCGGCCGGCCCCCGTCGTCGCGCACCACCACCTCGAAGGCGCCTTGCGGGACCCGGCCGAGGAGCCGCGCCACGACCTCCCGGTCCGCGCTCTGGACCACACCGGCATGGTACGGGCGGTCCCGGACCGACCCGCTCGCGGGGCGGATCGAGCGGGACGCATCCGCCGGCCCGGCCGGGTTCGTAGTGGGGGCGTCGGGGCCGGGATCGCGGTGCCGGGCCCGACACGACCACCGTCTCGAAGCAGGAGGCTCGTCCATGCGGCGTCTCCGGCGTCTCTTCGTCGTCCCGATCCTCGCCGCCGCCTTGGCGGCGACGTTCGTCACCCCGGCCGGAGCCACCAGCGGCTCCGGTGGGCCCACCCTGGTCGACCGGTTCGTGGCCTGGAGCGGCGCCCCGGGTGAGCTCGACCGCAACCCCCACGACTTCGACATCTTGGTGAAAGCGGTGGTGACCGCCGACTTGGCCGGGGCGCTCGCCGACCCGGCGGCTCGGCTCACGGTGTTCGCCCCGAACGACGCGGCGTTCATCCGTACTGCGCGCAGCCTGGGGTACACGGGCTGGAGCGAGCAGGGCACCTGGGAGTTCCTGGTCGGGGCGCTCACCGAGATCGGTGGCGGCAACCCGATCCCGGTGCTGCAGAGCGTGTTGCGCTACCACGTGGCGCCGAAGAAGCTGTTCTCGGTGCAGGTGCTGCTCGGCCGGCAGGTGCAGACGCTGGCCGGGGTGAGCTTCGGGGTGCGGGGCCTGCAGCTGCTGGACCGGGAGCCCGACCTGCCGAACCCGTACCTCACCATCTTCTTCCTCGACCGCAGGGCGAGCAACGGCGTGATCCACGGGATCACACGGGTGCTCATTCCCACCGACCTGCCCTGACCGCACGCGCCCGCGGCGCGGGCCCGGCCTCGGTGCCGGGCCCGTGTCGCGCCCCGGGGCCGGCCGCGACGGCGTGGGCTCAGGGCGTCGGCGGTGCCGGAGACGTCGGCTCCGGCTCCCCACGCTCGTCGCGACGAGCGTCGCGGCGCGACGGTTCCGGACCGAGCGGCGGGCCCACCGGCACCGGGACCCAGGCCTCCTCACCGGGCCGCACCATGCGGTACTGCTCCCGGGCGATCCGCTCGATCTCCTCGGGGCGCTGCAGGCGGCGCAGCTCCTCTTTCAGGGCGCGGTTCTGCTCGCGCAGCAGGACCAACCGGCGCGACTCCCGGTCGATCGCCTCCCGCTGGCGCCACCAGGTGCCGGCCGGGAAGACGAGCGCGAACAGCAGCACCGCGATGCCCGGCAGCGCGAACGCACCCAGCACCAGGGCGTGCGGGCGGGTGCCCCCGGCGCTCACCCGCCCCGCCTCCCGAACGCGACGTCGCCGGCATAGGCGGCCGCCTCCCCGAGCTCCTCCTCGATGCGCAGCAGCTGGTTGTACTTCGCGACGCGCTCCGACCGTGCCGGCGCACCCGCCTTGAGCTGCCCGCAGCCGGTGGCCACGGCCAGGTCGGCGATGGTGGTGTCCTCGGTCTCGCCGCTGCGGTGGCTCACCACCGACCGGTACCCGGCCCGCGCCGCCAGGGCCATGGTCTCCAGCGTCTCGCTGAGCG
The DNA here is from genome assembly GCA_937949585.1 of uncultured Acidimicrobiia bacterium. Taxonomy (GTDB): domain Bacteria; phylum Actinomycetota; class Acidimicrobiia; order IMCC26256; family CALEDW01; genus CALEDW01. The sequence continues at coordinate 2,735 of CALEDW010000248.1, read as the reverse complement.
TGCCGATCTGGTTCACCTTCACCAGCACCGCGTTCGCGATCCCGGCCTCGATGCCGCGGGTCAGGCGTTCGGCATCGGTCACGAACAGGTCGTCGCCGACGAGCTGCACCCGCGCCCCCAGCGCCTCGGTCAGCAGTCGCCAGCCGTCCCAATCGTCCTCGGCCATGCCGTCCTCGACGCTCACCACCGGGTAGCGGTCGCAGAGTCGGCTCAGGTAGGTGACGAACCCGTCGCGGTCGTACCTGGCGCCCTCCCCGGCCAAGACGTACGCCCCGTCGTGCCACAGCTCGGTGGCGGCGACGTCGAGGGCCAGGGCGATGTCGTCGCCGGGCCGGTACCCGGCCGACTCGATGGCCTCGACGAGCAGGGCGGCGGCCTCTTCGTTGGTGGCCAGGTCGGGCGCGAACCCGCCCTCGTCACCGAGGCCGGTACCGAGGTCGCGCCGCCGCAGCAACCCGGCGAGCGAATGGTAGGTCTCCGCCCCCATCTGCAGGGCCTCCGAGAACGAGGCCGCCCCGAGCGGGACGAGCATGAACTCCTGCACGTCGACGTTGGTGTCGGTGTGCGCGCCGCCGTTCAGCACGTTCATGAGCGGCACCGGCAGCAGGTGCGCCCCGGCACCCCCGAGGTAGCGGTACAAGGGAAGGTCGCACTCGGCGGCCGCGGCGTGGGCCACGGCCAGCGAGACGCCGAGGAGCGCGTTCGCCCCGAGTCGGGCCTTCTGATCGGTCCCGTCGAGGTCCACCAGCGTCCGGTCGACGAGTCGCTGGTCCAAGGCGTCGAGGCCGACGACCGCCTCTGCGATCTCACCGCCGACGTGCCCGACGGCGCGGCGGACCCCGCGGCCCCCATAGCGCGGTTCACCGTCGCGCAGCTCGGTCGCCTCGTGGCTGCCGGTGCTCGCCCCGGCGGGCACTGCGGCGCGACCCCGCACGCCGGAGAGCAGCTCGACCTCCACCTCGAGGGTGGGGTGGCCCCGCGAGTCGAGGATCTCGCGCCCCCGGCATCCGACGATGGTGCTCACGTTGGCTCCTGTGGTTGGTGTGGTGAATGTAGTCGTGTGTCATCAGCCGAGGCAGGGAACGGTTCGGCGGCCTCGATCCAGAGGGCCGCGACCCGCTCCGGCCCGGCGGCGGAGAGGTCGACGCCGGCAGCGGCGGCGAGTGCCTCCATGCGGGCGAACCGGTCCCGGAACCGGGCCGCCCAGCGGTGCAGCACGGTCTCGGCGTCGATCCCCCGCGCCCGGGCGAGCGCCACGGCGGCGGCGAGCAGGTCGGCGAGGCGGTCGGGATCGACGTCGGCGGCGAGCCGGTCGGCCGCCGCCCCGAGCCGACGGAGCGCGTCCGCCTCCCCGCCGGGATCAAGGCCCACCGCGGCCGCCTTGCGGTAGAGCTTGTGGGTGGCCAGCAGCGCCGGGAGGTGCCCGGGCAGCCCGGCCACCATCGAGGCGGCACCCCGCTCGTCCCGCTTGATCTGCTCCCAGTTGGCCGTCACCTCGTCGGCACCGCTCACCCGGACCTCCCCGAACACGTGGGGGTGGCGCCGCACGAGCTTGTCGTGGGTGCGCTGGGCCACCTCCGCGATCGTGAAGGCGCCGGCCTCGCGGGCCAGCACCGACTGGATGACGACCTGGAACAACAGGTCACCCAGTTCGTCCTCGAGCCGGTCGTAGGCCCGCAGGTCCACCACCCCTCCCGGGGCGTCGGGTGGGAGGTCGCCGATCACCTCGGCCACCTCGTAGGCCTCCTCGAGGAGGTAGCGGGTGAGGGAGTGGTGGGTCTGGGCGGCGTCCCACGGGCAGCCGCCGGGTGCCCTCAGGCGCTCGGCCAGGGCGACGAGCCGGGCGACCTCCCCGGCGACGCCGCGCCGTCCGGCGTCGACGTAGAGGCTCGTGAGGTGGTCGGGAGTGACGGCGCGGTCGAGTTCGGCGAGGGGCACCCTCCGCACCTCCTCGCCGGGGAGGCCGAGGCGGCGCAGCAGCCAGACCTCGTGGTCGGCCGGGAGCTGCTCGAGCAGGGTCAGCTTCACCTCGCCGAGCACTGCTCGGCGGTCGCACTGGGCGATGAGGACCCGCCCCTCGACCCCCGCCAGCGCGACGGGCGCGTCGTACCCGTCGACGATGCGCACCCCGCCGATCGGGTCGACGCCGAGGCGGGTCCAGGCGAGGTCGGCGAAGGAGAGCCCCTCGAGGACCGACAGCTCCACCCGGCCCTCGGTTGCGGCGGTACGCAGCAGTTCGACGCTGCGCTCGGCGACGACCGGGGAGCCGGGGACCGCGTAGCACACCTCGCCGTGGGCGGCGGCGGCGAGCAGGACCCGCTCGGCGAGCCGGGTGTAGACCTCGGCGACGGACGGCGCGTGCTCGTACACGTCGTCGAGGGGGATGAAGGTGATCCCGGCGGCGGCGAGCTCGCCGACCGCCGGGTGGGAGGCGGTGCGCACCAGGCGGTGCGGGATCCGTTGCAGCTCTCCGAACGCGGCGCGGGTGAGCAGGTCGGCGCCGGCCGGCCCGAGCCCGACGACGACCACCCGCATCAGGGCGATCCGGTCACGGGCGGGCGGGCGGGGCGGCACGATCGTGATCCCCTGGCGCGGGTCCCGCACCGCCCGGCCGTAGCGGGGATCGACCCGCACCTCGGCACGCCGCAGCGCCCGCCGCAGCCACCGGTCACCCGGGCCGCCCTCCTGGGCCTGCGCCTGCTCGACCAGCTCCCGGCCCCGCTCGAGGGTGAAGG
>CALEDW010000247.1 GCA_937949585.1 uncultured Acidimicrobiia bacterium | reverse complement strand
TTTGCCACCGACCAGCTGGACGACATGCGCAACGTCTTGGAGCGGGCCTCGGCCCGGGAGACCGCGGCGCGGGTCGCCGCCGGGGCGCTCGCCAAGGCGCTGCTCGCCCGCCTCGGCACGACGCTGCTCAGCCACGTCGTGGCGCTCGGGTCGGTCCGGGTCGGCGACGACCGGCCCCGGCCCGGCCCCGGCGACCGGGACCGCATCGACGCGTCCCCGCTGCGCTGCGCCGACCCCGACGCCGAGGCGGCGATGCGGGCCGAGGTGGAGGCCGCCGCCGAGGCGGGGGACTCGCTGGGTGGGGTGGTGGAGGTGCTCGCCCACGGCGTGCCACTCGGGCTCGGCTCCCACGTCCACTGGGACCGGCGCATCGACGGGCGGCTCGCCGCGGCGCTCATGAGCATCCAGGCCATGAAAGGGGTGGAGATCGGCGACGGGTTCGCCGCCGCCGCCCGCCGGGGCAGCGCCGCCCACGACGAGATCCTCTGGAGCGACACCGAGGGCTACACCCGGGCGTCCGACCGGGCAGGTGGTGTGGAAGGCGGAATGACCACCGGCGGGCTCCTCGTCGCCCGGGTGGCGATGAAACCGCTGGCCACGCTGCGTCGCCCGGTGCTGCGCACCGTGGACACCGCCACGAAGGAGGAGACGGTGGCGTTCCGGGAACGCACCGACGTCACCGCGGTGCCGGCGGCGGGGGTGGTGGCCGAGGCGATGGTCGCGCTCGTGCTCGCCGACGAGGTCCTGCGCAAGTTCGGGGGCGACTCGGTCGCCGAGCTCGTCCGCAACCACGACGCCTACCGGGCGTCGTTGCGGTGACCCGCCCGCACGTGGTGCTCGTCGGGATGATGGGGGCGGGCAAGACCACCGTCGGTCGGCTGCTCGCCCGCCGTCTCGGCCGACCGTTCGTCGACGTCGACGACGTCGTCGTCGCCGCCGCGGGGCGAAGCATCCCGGACGTGTTCGCCCTGGAGGGCGAGGCCGGGTTCCGCGCCCGGGAACGTCGCGCGCTGGCGCAGGTGTGCGCCGCCGGCGTCCCCCAGGTCGTCGCCTGTGGCGGCGGGGCCGTGCTCGACCCGGCGAACCGTGCCGTCCTGGCCTCCCGGGCCCGGGTGGTGTGGCTCCGGGCGAGCCCGGAGGTTCTCGCCGACCGGGTGGGCGACGGAACCGCCCGCCCGCTGCTCGCCGGGACCGCCGACGCCGCCGAGAGGGCCCGACGGCTCGGCGCGCTGGCCGCCGAACGGGAGGCGGTCTACGCCGCGGTCGCCGACGAGGTGGTCGACACCGACGAACGCAGCCCCGCCGAGCTCGCCGCCGACCTCGCCCGCCGGTTCGCAGCCGACGACCCCGCCGCCGGTGGCAGCCCACCCGGGCACGGGCCCGCACGGTGAACGAGCCGCACCCGCCGCACCGGCAGGACCGGCAGGACCGGCAGGACCGGCAGCACACGCAGGAGGTGCCGCCCGCCCCCGAGCGGGTCGTCGTGGCGCTGGCGGCGCCCGAGCGTCCCTACGAGGTGCGCGTCGAGCGGGGCGTCCTCGCCACGGTGGGTGAGGTGCTCGGCGAGCGGGCCCGGGTCGCGGTGGTGAGCCAGCGTCCGGTCGCCGACCACCACGCCCGGGCCGTACTCGAGCGACTCGGCGGGCGGGCACGCCTCTTCCTCGTCGACGACGGCGAGGGGGCCAAGTCGCTGGCCACCGTGGAAGACCTCTGCCGGGGTTTCGTCCACCACGGCCTCGCCCGCAGCGATGCCGTCGTGGCCCTCGGCGGCGGGGTCGTCGGCGACGTCGCCGGGTTCGCCGCCGCGGTGTACCACCGGGGCGTCGACGTGGTGCAGTGCCCGACGACGCTGCTCGCCATGGTCGACGCCGCGATCGGCGGGAAGACCGCGGTGAACCTCCCGGAGGGCAAGAACCTCGTCGGGGCGTTCCACCAGCCGCTCGTCGTGCTCGCCGACCCCGACACCTTGGCGACGCTCCCGGCAGCGGAGGTGCGCTGCGGGTTGGGGGAGGTGGCGAAGTACGCCTGCATCGCCGCCGCCGAGGGCGACCGTTTCGGGATCGCCGCCCTCGTCGCGGCCCGGGCCGACGACCTGCGTCGGGGCGACCCGGAGGTGCTCACCGACGTGGTGCGGCGCGCCGCGGCCCACAAGGCCGCGGTCGTGGCCGCCGATCCCCGCGAGACCCGCGGTCGACGCGAGGTGCTCAACCTCGGCCACACCGTGGGCCACGCCCTCGAGGCGTACGGTCACTTCACGCGCACCCACGGCGAGGCGGTCGCGATCGGCCTGGTGTTCGCACTGGAGCTCGCCGCCGCGCTGGGTCGGATCGGCGCCGCCGAGGCGGACGCGGGGCGGGCGGTCGTCGCCGCGCTCGGCCTGCCCGAACGCCTCCCGCCGGGGGAGGCGCCCCCGGCCGGGGAGCTGGTGGAGCTGATGCGCAGGGACAAGAAAGCGGCCGGGGGCCTCACGTTCGTGCTGCCCGGGCCGGACGGGATCGGCCGGGTCGACGACCCGCCCCCCGAGGCGCTGGCCGCGGCGTTCACCGCGGTGGGCGTCGACGTCGCCGGAACCGGGGTGTGAGCGGGCGACCGACCGGGCGCGTGGGATCATGCCCCCATGGCCACGATCCTGTTGCTGTCGGGTCCCAACCTCAACCTGCTCGGCCGGCGTGACCGCCGCTGGTACGGCACCGCCTCGCTGGACGACTGCGTCGAGGCGGCCCGGGCGGCGGCCGCCGCGGCCGGCCACGAGCTCGAGCACCTCCAGTCGAACCACGAAGGCGTGCTGATCGACGCCGTGCACGCCGCCCACGACCGGTGCGCGGCGATCGTGGTGAACGCCGGTGCCCTCACCCACACCTCCCGGTCCCTGGCCGACGCCCTTGCCGACCACCCGGGTGTCACCGTGGAGCTGCACCTGTCGAACCCGTACGCCCGCGAACCGTGGCGACGCCGTTCGGTGCTCGCCGAGGTGGTCGACG
>CALEDW010000246.1 GCA_937949585.1 uncultured Acidimicrobiia bacterium | reverse complement strand
CCGACCTCGGCCGCCCGGTGCGGCGGGTGGTGCTCACCCACGCCCACATCGACCACGTCGGGGGCACCACCGCGTTCCGCCACGCCGCGATCCTGGCCAGCCCGGCGACCTCCGACGCCCTCGACCTCCCGATGCCCCTGGAGGCCTACAAGGCGTTCATGCCTGCGTTCACCGACGAGTTCGACGACCTCGCCGAGACCGGCACCCGGCCGGTGACCCACCTCGTCGACGGGCCCGCTCACCTCACCCCCCGGATCGAGGTGCTGCCCGCGGAGGGGCACACCGCCGGCGACCTCATGGTGCTGGTGGGCGACGCCGACGTGCTGTTCGCCGGGGACCTGTGCTTCTTCGGGGTCACCCCGCTGGCGTTCCAGGGCGACCCGGCCGCCTGGGCGACGTTGCTGGGCGCGGTCGGGGACCTGGCCGCCACCATCGTGCCCGGCCACGGCCCCATCGGCGGCGAGACCGAGGTGGCGGTGCTGGCCGAGTACCTGCGCCACTGCGTGGCCGGGTCGATCCCGCCCGGACCGTGGGACGACTGGCTCGAGCGCGACCCCCGCGACGAGATCAACATCGAGCGGGCGGCGATGCTCGCCGCCGGCGACGACGGCCTGCCGCCGGCGATGCTGCGCGCCATCGGCCTGGCCTGAGCCGGAGCGGGGTCGGTGCTCCCGGCGCCGCCGCCGGTCAGTACACCCCGCCGAGCTTGCGATGGTCCCAGGACACCGTCCGCTCCGGCATCACCCGGATCGCCACCCGCTTCGCCCCCATGCGGGCCACCACGTCGCGCACCTCGTCGCCGACGATCGGGCCCCAGTAGCGCTCGTACACCGCCTCCCCGACCCGCTGCACCTCGGCGGGATCGTCGATGATCTCGGCCCGCCCGTTGATCGACACGCCCCGCAGCTCCTCGTAGCGGTCGCCGACCGCCACCAGCACCGCCAGCCGGGGGTCGCGTCCCAGGTTCACCACCTTCTGGCTCTTGGCGTAGGTCCAGAAGCACACCCGGCCGTCGCCGTCGAGCGCGTACCACATCGTCACCAGGTGCGGGCTGCCGTCGGCGTTGATGGAGGCCACCTGGAGGTCGCGGCACTCGGCGAGGAACGCCCGCACCTCATCGGGGCTCATGCGGATCTGGTCGCGGCGGCTCACGGGGCGGGGAGCCTACCGGCGTCCGGCGGGGGGCGCGCTAGGTTGCCGGCCGTCACCGGTTGCCTCATGGAGGCCGCACCGGCAGAGGAGCACGCCGTGGCCGAGAACCCCGACCCGACGATCCGCCTGCGCACCCTCGCCGGGGTGGAGCGCAGCGTCGACGACTGGACGACGATGTTCCACCTGTGCCTGGTGATCCTGCCCGATCGGGCCGAGGCCGCCGAGTGGGTGCCGGTGGCGGAACGCATCTTCGCGGTCCTCGGCGACAGCGACTGCCGCACCGCGTTCGTGGTGACCGCCGACGCCGAGATCGCCCGCCGCATCCTCGGTCCCGCCGCCGAGCGGCACCTGGTGTTCTGCGACCCCGATCGGGCGCTCGTGCGGGGCCTCGGCTTGCGCCGCCTCCCGGCGATCGTGCACCTGCGCCAGGACACCTCGGTCGGGGCGGCCGCCGAAGGGTGGGACCCCCGGGAGTGGCAGGAGGCGGTGCGCGAGGTCGCTCGGGAGATGGCTTGGTCGGTACCCGACGTCGCGCCACCCGGGGCGCCGCTGCCGGCGATCTCCGGCTGGGACGTCTGAGCCCGCCGTTCACCTCATCGTCATCTTCTGGACGAAACGGGTAGACCGACCGGCAACCGGGGCGCCTCGGTACCTACGTCGGTGCAGGTCAGCGGCCGTTTTGCCGACAGAACTCGCATCGACCGGCCTGAACCCCTAGGGTGGACCCCACATCCCCGGCACGGCCGCTTCCCTCGGCGCGCGGTCGGGGAGCACCAGCGAGGACCGCGAGCACCGTGTTCAGCCAAGGACCGACGGCGGCACCGCAGCGAGCCAAAGGGAGTCCACGAATGAACCTCCGGAGCAAGATCCTCGGGCTGGCCTTGGTGGTCGGCACCGCCGCCGCAACGCTTCCCGGAGCGGCACACGGCACCCCCATCGAGGACAAGCAGCGCCAGGCGCGGGCCCTGGAAGCCCAGATCGCCTCCACCGGCGAACGGATCAACGCGCTGAACGAGCGGGTGAACGGCGCCCGCTACCGCCTGGCGCAGGCGCAGGCCGGGATCGCCGAAGCGGAGCGGCGTACCCGGGAGGCCGAGGCCGAGATGGCCCGCATCCAGAAGCTCCTCGCCGGTCGGGCCGCCCGGATCTACATCAGCGCCGGCAGCCAGACCCCGCTCGATGCGATCGACGTCGGCAGCGTGAACGAGCTCGGCACGCGCTCGAAGTACGCGTCCGCCGCCGCAGCCGCCGACGACGCGCTGCTCGAGCGGCTGCAGCGGGCCAAAGAGGACCTCGCCGTGCAGCGGGCCCAGCTCGAGCAGCAGCGGGCTGCCGCCGCCGCGGAGCAGGCCGCTGCCGACCAGGCCCGCCGCCAGGCACAGGCCGCGCTCGCCCAGCAACGCCGCCTGCTGTCCCAGGTGCAGGGGGAACTGGCCGCGCTGGTGCGGGCCGAGCAGGAGCGCCGCGCCCGGGAGGACGCCGAGCGGGCCCGGCGCATCATCGACGCCCCGCGACCGCCCGGCGCCGCCCCGTCCCCGCGCCGCCCCGGCGCGCCGCCGAACTTCCCGAACGTGCCGGCCCCGAACCCCCGCGCCGCGGCTGCGGTGGCCTACGCCAAGGCGCAGGTCGGCAAGTGCTACCGGTTCGGCGCTTCCGGCCCCGACTGCTTCGACTGCTCAGGGCTCACGAAGATGGCCTGGGCGCAGGCCGGCGTGTACCTGTCGCACTTCTCCGGCGCCCAGTGGCGGGAGGTCGTGCACATCGGCGCCGGTGACCTGCAGCCGGGTGACCTCATCTTCTACGGGCCGGGCGGGTCCCGCCACGTGGAGATCTACATCGGGGGCGGGATGGTGGTCTCGGCGTCGAACCCGGCCTCGGGCGTGAAGCTCACCGGGGCGCGCATCGGGCAGGCTTCCGGGTTCGGCCGCCCCGGCGCCTGAGCCCGCCCCGGCGCCTGAGCCCGCCCGCCGCCCCGGGCCGTCGTACGCCTTGCGTGGTCGGCCCGGCGGGCGGCGCCCGCTCACCGTTCGGTGCCGCGCTCGACCTCGGTGGCCCCCACCATTCCCCCGTCCGTGCTCCACCCGCCGCTACCGTGAGCGGGCGGGCGGAGCCTGAGCGGGAGGATCCCTCATGGCCCACAGGCTCGGCGGACCCCGACCGGCCCGCCCGTCGCACCGCATCGCCCTGGCCGGCGCCCTGGCGGCCCCCGCGCTCGCCCTGGCGGCCGCAGCCGGGCCCGCCGCGGCCACGGCGGGCTGGACGGCCCGACCCGTCGCCGCTCCCCCCGGCGCCGAGGTGACGCTGCGCTCCGATGCGTCGAGCCCCTGCGAGTGGTGGATGCCCGACGGGGAGGGCGGCGAGATGGTTCGCTACGACGGGACCGCCGTGCAGGTGAGCCTGCGGAACCCCGGCATGCGCCCGATCGGGACGCTGCCCGTGCGGCCCGGAGGCGGGTGGTCGGGCCCGGTGCGGCTCCCGGCGACGGTCACCCCCGGCCGCTACGGCTTGTGGGTCCGTTGCATCGTGGACCACCCCGACCTCGACGGCCGCCGCTCCTACGACTTCGACCCGCTGGCCTTCCGGGTCACCGACGCCTCCCCGCCCACGACCACGAGCCTTC
>CALEDW010000245.1 GCA_937949585.1 uncultured Acidimicrobiia bacterium | reverse complement strand
GACCGCCGTCGCGGCTCACGCCGGCCACGGGCTCGGTGACGAGGTAGGCGTGCTCGGCGGCCTGCAACGGCAGCCACACCCCCGCCCGGCGGGCCAGCGCCGCCGACCACAGCCCGGCCGCGCACACCACGTGCTCGGCCTCCATCGGCCCGTGGTCGGTGTCGACCCCGCACACCCGTGCGCCGGTGCGGCGCAGGTCCCGCACCTCGACTCCCTCCACGAACCGCACCCCCTGCGCCGCGGCGCCCTTGGCCAGCGCCCGGGCGCAGTCGGTGGGGTTCGCCCGGCCCTGATCGGCGGCGTGGAAACCGCACACGAGGTCGTCGACGCGGGCCCACGGCCACAGCTCGGCGATCTCACCCGGTGACAGCTCAACGGACTCCAGCCCGAACAGCCGCTGGAAGTTCGCGTCCCGCCGCAGGGCGGTGGCCCGCTCGGTGTTGGTGGCCACCTGGAGGTAGCCGACCTCCGTGTAGCCGGTGGCCTGACCCGTCTCGGCCTCCAGCACGTCGCGGTAGAGGTGGCGGGACCGTGTGAACATCTCGAGGAACGTCTCGGAGTGGAACCCGCCGCTCACGATGAGCCCCGCCGCATGCCAGGTGGTGCCGGCGGTGAGCTCGTGGCGCTCGAGCACCACGACGTCCCGCCACCCTGCGTGCGCCAGGTGGTAGGCGACGCTGCAGCCGATGATCCCGCCGCCGACCACCACGACCTGCGCCCGGTCCGGCAGGCGCGCCGCCGGCGACACCGGCTCGCTCACCGGCCCGTCACCACCGGGCCTGCAGGCCCGTTCACCGGCGGGCGAGGCGGCGCAGACGGGCCCGGGCTCCCCGTGCGTCGCGGGTCACCACCGAGGCGCAGTTGCGGCCGCTCACCCCCATCACCCCGCCCCCGGGGTGGGTGCCGGCCCCGCACAGGTACAGCCCCGCCACCGGGGTGCGGTAGTCGGCGTACCCGGGGATCGGCCGGAAGCAGAACATCTGGTCGGGGCTCATGTCACCGTGGCTGATGCTCCCGCCGACGAGCCCGTAGGCGTCCTCGAGGTCCCGGGGGCCGAGCACCTCGACGTGCTCGACGGCAGAGGCGAAGCCGGGGCAGTATTGGTCGATCTCGGCCACGACGGTGCGCCCGTAGTCGTCGCGGACCCCGGCCCAGTCCTCGGCCGGCATCAGCGGGGCGAACTGGGTGAAGCACAGCGCCAGGTGCTTGCCGGGCGGGGCCATCGTCGGGTCGAGCGCGGTGGGGAACACCGCCTCGATGTAGGGGTGCTGCGAACAGCGCCCGTACTTCGCGTCGTCCCAGGCCCGCTCCAGGTACTCCAGCGACGGGGAGATCGCGAAGATCCCGGTGTGCGGGTCGCCGGGCACCGGTCCCGTCCAGCCGGCGGGGCGGGGCAGGGCCGCCAGGGCGAGGTTCACCTTCACCGAACCGGAGCGCGACTTGTAGCGCCGGATGTCGCGGACCACGTCGCCGGGGAGGTGCTCTGCCCCGACGAGATCGAGGTAGGTGGTCCGGGGGTGCGCGTTCGAGATCACCCGGTGCGCCCGCACCACCGTGCCGTCGTCGAGCTCCACGCCGACCGCCCGGCCCGCCTCGATCACCACGCGCCGCACCGGGGCGTCGACACGCGTCTCCGCACCGGCGGCCCGGGCCGCACGGGCCATCGCCTCGGTGACCGCGCCCATGCCGCCTTTCACCGCCGCCCAGGCACCCTTGTGCCCGTCGACCTCCCCGAACCAGTGGTGCACGAGCACGTAGGCCGACCCCGGTGACATCGGTCCGCACCAGGCACCGAGCACGGCCTGGGTGCCCAGCGCCCCTTTCACCCGCTCGTCGGTGAACCACTCGTCGAGCAGGTCGGCACCGGAGATCGTGAACAGGCGCACCACCTCGGCGACGTCACGGCCGGTCCAGCGCCGCAGCCGTGCCGCGAAGGCCAGCCAGTCGGGGAGGTCGCCGAGCCGCAGGTTCGGCGGCACCACGAACAGCAGCTCGTGCAGCAGGTCGGCCCAGTGGCCGAGGGCCCGGTCGAACTCCGGGTAGGCGTCGGCGTCGGCGCGGTTGAACTTCGCGATCTCGGCCGCGCACGCCGACGGGTCGCCCCACAGCGCCAGGTGGGTGCCGTCGTCGAAGGGCACCCAGTAGTCGGGAGCCAGCACGGTGGTCTCGTAGCCGTGGCGGGCCAGGTCGAGCTCGCTGACGATCCGGGGCGGCATGAGGCTCACCACGTAGCTGGTGGTGCTCACCCGGTAGCCCGGCCACGGCTCGTCGGTGACGGCGGCTCCGCCGAGCTTCGGGCGCCGCTCCAACACCAGCACGTCGAGGCCGGCCCGGGCCAGGTAGGCGGCGCAGACGAGCCCGTTGTGCCCCCCGCCGACGATCACGACGTCGCGAGTGCGCCCGCCCATCAGCCGGTCACCGCCCGGGCGAAGGTGGCGAGGTTGGCGACGAAGCGGTCGACGTCGTCGTCGGTGTGCTGCACCGACAGCGTCCACTGCTCACACTTGCCCCAGGGGGGCAGGAACACCCCGCCGTTGTGCTGGACGAGCCAGTGGGCGTGGCCCCACCGGGCGTCGTAGCCGGCGAAGTCGCGGTAGTCGCGCAGGCGCCGGTCGCGGAACACCACCACTCCTTTGGCCCCCAGTGCCTGCACGTAGCCGACCAGCCCGGTGTCGGCCAAGACCCGCTCCGCGCCCTCGGTCATGCGGGCCCGCAGGTGTTCGAGGTGGGCGTAGGCGTCGGCGGTGAGCACGTCGCAGAGCGTCGCCCGCGCCGCGGCCATCGTCAACGGGTTGCCGTTGAACGTGCCGACCTGCTCGACGCGCCCGTCCTCGATGAGGGCCATCACCTCGACCGTCCCGCCGATCGCGCCGCAGGGCAGCCCGCCGCCCATGGCCTTGGCCACACAGACGATGTCGGGGGTGAGGTCGAAGTACTCGACGGCCCCACCCGGGGCGATGGTGAGGCCGGTCTTCACCTCGTCGAAGGCGACGAGCGCCCCGTGCCGGTGGCAGCACTCGATGAGCCCCTCCAGGTAACCGGGCGGCGGGGTGATGATCCCCACGTTCATCATGATCGGCTCGACGAACATCCCGGCGATCTCCCCGGGGT
>CALEDW010000244.1 GCA_937949585.1 uncultured Acidimicrobiia bacterium | reverse complement strand
GGCGGCGAGCACTCCGGGCCCGGCCAGGATCAGCGCCGGTCCGCGCATCGGTGGGAGCAGGTCACCGCCGGGCGGCGGCGCGGCGCGCAGGCCGAGCGCGGCGCACAGCGCCCCGGGCGCCGGGAGGGACGCGACCGGTTCGTCGTCGAGGCCGGTGAGCTCGCCGAGCGCCGGGATCACCGCCTGATCGTCGCGCGTCGCCCGGCGGTGGCGGCTACCGGAGGGCCCGGGCCGCGGCCTGCCAGCGGCGCAGCTGCTCGAGGCGGCGGTCGGCGCCGGCGCCCAGCCACACCAGGAGCAGCCCGGCGGTGCCCAGCAGCACCCAGCGCGGCGCCCGCCAGGCCACAGGGCCGAGGGCGTCGACGGCGAGCGTCACCAGCGTCGCCCCGCCGAGCAGCAGCGGCGCGCCGAGCCGGGACCGGGCGCCCAGCGTGACGGCGATCAGACCGCCTGCGGTGAGGGCGACGGGTCGCAGCACGCCCTCGTCGGGGAGGGCGGCGACCAGGCTCGGGCCGAGGGCCAGCGCGCAGCCGGGACCGTAGGCGACCCACGACCCTACCGACGGCGACGTCCGGCGCCGGTGTGCCCCGGTGGCGACCAGGACGGCCGCGGCGGGCAGCGTGTAGGCCTCCAGCAGCGAGACGCCGGCCGTCACCAGCCAGGCCCACGTGCTGGCGACCACCCCGACGGTCGCCACCGCGGCGTAGGGGCGATCGGTCCGGTGGCCCGCCACACCGAACGCCGCGGTGGCGAGCGTGAGTGCCGCGGCGAGATGCCCCGCGGTGGCGGAGGCGTAGCCGAGGCCGACGACGACCGCGGCGACGGCCCCCACCTCCAGGGACGGACCTTCCGGGGCGTGCCGGCGCAGGTGCGCACCGACGATCAGCGTGACCCCGGCGGCCAGCGTGACCGCCACCCCGACCGGACCGGGTCGGCGCTCCAGCGCGGCGACCAGCACGCCCGCCTCGGCGACGGCGGCGAGCGCCGCCACCACCCAGAGGGCTTCGCGGAGGCGCTCGTTCCGGGCGGACCACCCGGCCACCCCGGTGGTCACGATCACTGCCGCGAGCGTTGCGACGGCGGCCGTGGGCGTGACCGCCGCCCACCCCGCGACGGGGACGCCGGCCAGCACCGCCCCGGTGAACAGGCCGGGCACCAGCGCCCGCCGGCGGGGCTCGACCACGACCCCCCAAGCGAGGAGGGCGGCCGCAATGGCGATCTCGCCGGCGAGTACGGCACCGATCGGGAGCGACGACGACCCGAGCGTGACGAGACCGGCCGTCGTCGCGGCGCCGACCACCAGCACACCGGCGGGACGCGCGGTGAGCAGCCGCCGACGCGACCCGGGCATCGCCGCGGCCAGGCCGGTGGCGGCCGTCGCCAGGAGCACGCCGGCGGTGGCCCAGCCGTGCCGCAACCACAGTGCCTCCCCGGGCCCGGTGTGGGTGTCGGCAGCGAGGCGGATCGAGCCGGTCCAGGGCCGACCGAACCAGGCGTACGGGCCGGTGAGCACCCGGCCGACGTCGCCGGCCACCGTCACGACGGCTGCTCCGACGCCGGCCGCGCCGGCCCAGGCGACCCCGGAACGGATCCGGCCCGGCAGGATCCGGGTCGCCGCCACCGCCGCGCACCCCAACGAGGCGGCGAGCACGGCGAGGGCCCCGGCGCTGCGTCCCGGTGCCCAGCACGCGACCGGTGCGCCGAGCACCGAACCCGCCGCCGCAGCCACGAGCAGGTCGCCCGCCCCGGCGGGCGGCCCCGACACGCGCCGCACCCGTGCGCCCAACGCCGGGGCGGCACCGGTCGACAGCACCGCCAGCGCCGGTCCGAGGGCCGGCGCCGGTGGGTCGGCGGACGCGACCGCCCCGAGCGCCAGCCCCGCCGCGAGGAGATCGAGCGCGACGGCACCGGCGCCGAGCAGGACCGCCGCGGGACGCCAGCCGTCGAGCCCGGCGGCCCGAGAGGCGGCCAGGGTCGCCATCGCGGCGGCGGTTGCCGCTGCGACGGCCGCCGTCCAGGCCGCCCCGGTCGTCGCCGGGACCGCCAGGGCGGCCGAGGTGATCCCGGTCGCGGCGGCGATGGTGCGGGCGGCGTGCAGGCCGAGGCGCTGCCCGGCGGCGACGCCCAGCGCCGCGACGAGTGCCGTGCCGAGCGCCCACCAGGCAACGTCGTCGGTGCCGGCCCCGACCCCGGCCCGGCGCAGCGCGTACCAGTCGACGAGCACGAGCGCCAGGGTGAGGGCGGCCAGCGCCTCGGCGGTGGCCCGCAACCGCGCCCGCACGGCCACGGTCACGGCGGCGCTGCCCAGCGTGAACCCCATCAGGATCGCGCCGCGGCCCGCATCACCGACCCGCGACCACGCCACGAACGCGAACGCCAGCGCGGCGAGGGCCAGGAGCGTGACCCCGAGACCGAGGAGCGTGTCGCGCACCCGCTCCGGGCCCCACCCCACGGTGGTGGGGGAGGAGCCGCCCGTGGGCCGAGCAACAGCTCCGGTGGGTTCGCGGCCGGGCGCGTCGGCCCCCGTCCGCAACGCGGCGAGCAACGCCTCGCGCTCGGCGTCGAGCGCCGCCCACTCGGCGCGCACGGCCTCGTACAACCGGGCCAGTTCGCCGAGCCGGGCGACCACCACGCGGGCGCGACCGGCCTCGGGCTCGCGCTGCTGCAGGCCGCAGCGCGGGCAGCGCACACGGTCCCCGACGGTGGTGAGGCACGCCGGGCACCACGGCTCCGGGGGCGTGGGGATCGTGTTGCCTCCGTGCTCCGTCACGGTTGCTTCCCTTCCACGGCGAGGGTGCGGAGCATCGGACCCGTTGCGACCCGGCCCGGTTACACCGGGGAGAGCTACCGTAGCGACGCATGGGCGGTGATCCGGCGACCGCGCTCGACGGTCGCCCGCTCGGGCGGCGGGGCGCGGCGACCCGGGCCCGGCTGCTCGCCGCCACCGCCGAGCAGCTCCGGACCGAGGGGCTGCGGGACCTGCGGGTCGTCGACATCGCACGGCGGGTCGGTGCGGCCCCCGCCACCTTCTACCAGTACTTCCGGGACGTCACCGAGGCGGTGCTCGCCCTCGCCGAGGAGGTCGGCGAGGCCGCCGCTCCGCTCGGGGAGCTGGTGGCCCGGGTGACCCCGGGCCCGGCGGGCCTGGAGGCGGCGCGCCACCTCGTCGACGGGTTCCTCACCTACTGGGACGAGCACCGCGCCGTGCTGCGCACCCGCAACCTCGCCGCCCAAGAGGGCGACCAGCGGTTCCGGGCCGTGCGGAACCGGGCGCTGCGGCCCCTCACCGAGGGGCTGGCCCGGCGCGTCGCCGCATGCCACCCGGCGGGGCTGGAGCCGTACGCCGCGGCTGCGGCCTTGGTGGCGATGATGGAGCGGATGGCGGCATTCCACACCGACCTGGCGGCCTACGGAGTGAGCCGCGACGACGTGGTCGAGACCACCGCCCGGATCGTCCACCAGACCGTGACCGGCGCCAACCCCGGTTAGCGCGGGGCCCCGACCTCTCAGGTCCGCAGGAGGCGGTCGACGAGGCGTTCGAGCAGCTCCCGGTCGGCCGGGGTGAGCCGGCGGATCCGCTCCAGCAGGGCCCGGGCCCGCCCGTCGAGCATCGCCGGGGCCTCCGGAGATCCGTCCGCCCCGACCGGGCTGAGCACCGGCACCTCGGCGTGTTCCAGCGCCTCGGCCCGCGGCACACCGAGCGCGTCGGCGATCCGTCCGAGCAGCTCTGCGTCGGGGTGCACGAACACCCGCAGCGTGCCGATCTCCCGATGACCGGCCTCGATCGCCCGCCACTCGGCCTCGCCGATGCCTGCCCGCTTGGCGGCGTCGCGCACCCGCAGTCCGGCCGCGGCGCGCCGGTCCGCCACCCAGCGTCCGAACCGGGCCCAGCGCTCCCCCTCGCCGGACAACGCCCGGCCGGGCTCGCGGGCGGGCATCAGGCCTCACCACCGACGAACCGAACGGTGCGCGGCACCCCGGACCGCACGGGAAGCTCGACGTCGCGGTCGTCGACGAGCACCCGGACCCCCGCCGGGTTCCCGAGGCGGACGGCCAGCCCACCGACGACGTCCAGGTCGATCCGCTCTCCGGCCGCCAGGGTGCGGCCCGCCGAGGAGGGGTGCGGGCGCGGATCGATCACCGCGAACCAGCAGGGCTCGGCGGCGGCGAGCGTGACCCGGAACTCCGGCCGCGCGTAGGCGACGACCACCTCGCGGCCGGCGTCGAGCACCCCGGCCGCTGCCGGCGTCCGGCGATCAGGACGGACGCTGCGTTCGCCCGGCCCAGGAGCCGGTGCCTCGCGGGCGGCGACGGGTGCCGCCGGCGCGGTGGGGGTGGGGGCGGCGGGCTCCGAGCCGGCGCGCTCCCCACCCGAGCGCCAGGCGGCGAGCGCGGCTCCGGCCAGGACGGCGGTGGCGAGCGTCGCGGCGGCGACCATCACCGTCGGGCGGTGCCGCCGGGGTGTCGGGCGGGGCGTCGGCGCGAGACGCAGGGC
>CALEDW010000243.1 GCA_937949585.1 uncultured Acidimicrobiia bacterium | reverse complement strand
GCGCGTGGAACCCCGCACCCCCACGCTCGAGCAGCTGTACTTCCGGATCCTTCGCCGGGAGCTTCCTCGATGAGGGCGGTGGGGGTGATCGCCCGCCACGACCTGGCGCAGCTCCGCCAGGCGCGGGACTTCTGGGTGCCGCCGGCGATCATCGCCACCCTGATGTTCGTGGTGGTGCCGGCGCTGCTGCTCACCTCGCTGGCCACGATCTCCGACCCGGGCCTGCTCGAACGTCTCGGGGAGCTGCCCGGACACCTCCCCGAGACCGAGCGGCGGGCCCCGGCCCCGGCCGGTCCGGCCGTCGGCGCGGCGTATTCGGTGGCCACCTTCCTGTTCGCCCCGCTCATCACCCTGGTGCCGCTGACCGTGGTCTCGGCCTGCGCGGCCAACACCTTCGTGGGCGAGCGCGAACGGGGCTCGGGGGAGTTCCTCGCCCACTCCCCCGCCCCCACGGCCGACATCCACCTCGGCAAGCTCGTCGCCGTGCTGGTCCCCGCGGGACTCGTGGCCGTGGTCGGGTTCGTGGGCTACGGCGCGGTCACCAACCTCGTCCTCGCCCCACAGACGGGCCGCCCGGCCTTCCCCACCGGCAACTGGTGGCTGGTGGTCGTCTGGCTCGTCCCCGCGACGCTCACCCTGGCCTCGGCGCTGATCCTGACGGTCTCGTCGCGGGTGAGCAGCGGGGCCGCCGCCCAGCAGGCCGCCTCGGTGATCGCCTTGCCGCTGGTGGCCCTCGTCTACACCCTGGGGGCGTCGTCCACGTTCGGGGCCACCTGGCCGGCCTGGGCCGCCGGTGCCGGGCTGTGGGTCGCCGCCCTCGTCGCGGTCCGCACCGGTGCCGGAGCGTTGCGCCGCGACCGGCTCCTCGGCATGGGCTGACCCACCACCCCCGGCGCCCGCAGCAGCGCGGCGGCATCGTCGGGCTCCAACGGCGGGTGCAGGAGGCGCCCCTGGACGCGGTCGCAGCCGAGGCGTCGCAGCGCGTCGAGCTCGGCGGGCAGCTCCACCCCCTCGGCGGTCACCTCGATGCCGATGGCGTGGCCCATCCCGATCACGGCCTCCACGATCGCGGCGTCGGCCGGGTCGTGGACGAGGTCGGCGACGTAGGTACGGTCGAGCTTGATCCGGTCGACCGGCAGCCGCCGCAGGTACTCCAGGCCCGACCAGCCGGTGCCGAAGTCGTCGATCACCACCCGGCAGCCGGCATCGTGGAGCCGCCGGAGTTCACCGAGGCTGTGCGGGTCGTCCAACGCCACCCGTTCGGTGAGTTCGATCGCCAACCGTGCCGGCGCGAGCCCGGCCTGTTCGAGCAGCTCGAGCACCGCGTCGGCGGCCCCGGCCCGCCGGAGGAACTGGGGAGAGACGTTCACCGCCACCTCGGGCGCCATTGCGCCGGTCCGCTCCCAGGAGGCGAGGTGGGCGACCACCTGGCGCAGCACCAGCTCGTCGAGGCGGGCCACGAACCCGGCGTCCTCGGCGACGGGCACGAACCGCTGCGCCTCGAGCAGCCCCAGCTCGGGGTGTGCCCAGCGAGCGAGCGCCTCCAGGCCGACCAGCGCGCCGTCGGCGATGCGCATCTCCGGCTGGAAGTGCACGAGGAGCTGGCCGGCCTCGAGCGCGGCCCGCAGGTCCACCTCGAGGCGGAAGCGGTCGGCGCCCCCGGGGCTGCGGGCGGCGTCGAACACCCCGAACGCCGCGGTGGAGCCGCCCCGCTTCGCGTCGTACATCACGAGGTCGGCGTGGCGCAGCAGCGACCCCGGGTCGGGCCGCTGCGGGTCGGAGACCGCCACCCCCACCGACGCGCTCACGTGCACCGGCGTGCCGTGCAGCAAGAACGGCTCCTCGATGAGCCGGGTGATGCGCTGGGCGGTGCGGACCGCCTCGTCCGGGTCGCGCACCTCGCCGAGGACGACGGTGAACTCGTCGCCGCCGAGGCGGGCCACGAAGTCGCCGGGACGCAGCCCCTCGCGGAGCCGGTCGGCGACCTGGCGGAGCAGCTCGTCGCCGGCGTCGTGGCCGAGGCTGTCGTTCACCACCTTGAACCGGTCGAGGTCGAGGTACAGCACCGCGACCCGCGCCCCGTCCCCGGCGGCCCTCCGGGTGAGCCGCTCCACGTGCTCGAAGAACGCCCGGCGGTTCGGCAGCCCCGTGAGGTCGTCGTGCAGCGCCCGGTGCCGCAGGTCGGCCTCGAGGCGGCGCCGATCGGTGACGTCGTGCAGGTTGACCACCACCCCGCGCACCACCGGGTCGTCGAGCAGGCTCGTGGCCCGGGCGTCGAACCACCGCCACACACCGGCGGCGTCGCGGATCCGCACCTCGAAGTGTGCGGTGCCCCCCGGTCGGGCCAGGTCGGCCGCCAGCGCCTCCGGCGACGCCTTGAGGTCGACGGGGAGGACCTGCAGGGCGTCCCGGCCGATCGCCTCGGGGGCGGAACACCCCGCGAACTCCGTGAACGACGGGCTCACCCACAGGAGGCGTCCGGCGGCGTCGACCACCGTGGTGAGGTCGGCCTGGTGATCCACCACCGCCCGGAACCACCGCTCACTCGCCCGGGTCGCGGCCTCGGCCTCCTCGGCCCGGGCGGCCGTCCACCCGAACAGCGCCACGGTGAAGCCGGTCCCGAGCAGGGCCATCAGCCCGAAGGCGTGCATCGTCGGCTCCGGGAGCATGGGGTACCCGAGCCCGAGGGCGTAGGCCGCTTGGCCGAGGACGATCACCAGTGCCGCGGCCGCCAGCGCGGGACGGGTCGCCCTCGAGCCCGACACCCGGATGTTGTCGGCAGCGCCGAACACGAGGCCCACCGCCAGTGTGGGACCCCAGCCAATTGCGTAGATGTTCGCGCCGATCGCCCCGAGCTCGGTCCCCACCCGCACCCCGAGCCGCCGGCCACCGAGCTCCCGGGGGAACGCCACGTGCGCGGCGGTGCTGGCCACCTGCCCGCCCACCACGATCGCCACCAGCGCGCCGAACGGGATGGGGGCGATGTGGCCCCCACGGTGCAGCAACCAGTAGACGAGGAGCGCAACCGGTACCGCGGCCTGGGTGGGGTTCACCACCTCCCGAACCAGACGGACGCGCAGCGGCAACGGTGCCGCCGGGCGTGCCGAGACCGGTGCCGTCGGTGGTCCGACGGGGGCGGCCGGTAACGGATCCCCCTGTGGCGGCGGCGAGCCGGAGCGGCGCCGGGGCGAAGGCGGTGCCCCGAGCATGCCCGCGGTATCGGTGCGGTCCGGGTACGACTTGACCGGTTGGTGCGGTCGGTGCCGAACGTCGGGCGGTGACCGGGCGTCCGGCGGAACCTGACGCCGGCATCAGGTCTAGCATGCGCCACCGTGACCGCCACCGTGCACGTGGCCGGGGCCGGAGCGGCCCTCGGGGCATGGCGACTGGATCCCACCGAGATCCGTCGCGCCTGGGGCCCGGCCGCGATCGCGCCGCCGTCGGCGGGCGAGCGACGCGACCGGACCGACCGGCCCCTGCTCGCCGTAGCCGCCCCCGACGAGGATTCCCTCACGCTGGCGGTCGCCGCCGCCGAGGACGCCCTGGCCGGCGCAGGGATCGAGCCTGGCGACGTCGACGTCTGCTGCTGGGGCACGAGCCGCCCGCCGTTCGCCGAGGGCCCCTCCCACGCCACCCTGGCCGCCTCGCTCGGACTGGGCCCCCGGACCGGGGGCGTGCTCGCCGCCGGCTCACCGCACGCCGGGATGGAGGCGTTCTGCGCGGCGGCCGACGCGGTCGCGGCGGGCACGGCCCGCTGGGCGCTGGTGGTGGCCTCCGACGCCCGCACCCCCGGGCTGGGCAGCGCGTTCGAGGCCCGGTGCGGCGCCGGCGCGGCGGCCCTCGTGCTCGGACCGCACGGCCCCGCCGCCGTGGGCGCCCGGGTGCAGCGCTGGGCGCCGGCGCTGGAGCGCTGGCGCGGTGACGCCGAGGCGGCCACCCGTGACGTCTACGACGCCCGGCTGGCGCGGG
>CALEDW010000242.1 GCA_937949585.1 uncultured Acidimicrobiia bacterium | reverse complement strand
CGGCGGCGGCGGCGCCCGGCCCGCCCCGGCTCGCCGACCCCGCCCCGGTCGTCCTCGGGCGGCGTGACGGTGGGCAGCACGGTGGTCGTCGCCGACTGGGTGGCGCCACCCGGGGTGGGCGGGCCGACCCGGGCCCGGGTGGCGGGGGCCTCCGCCGCAGGCGGTGCGGCCGCGGCGATCGCCTCCTCCTCGGCGACGAGCTCGACGATCGCCGGCTCGGGCGCGGTGAGCTCGGAGGCCTTCTTCGACCGGACCGCTCGCCGGGGTGCGGCCGCCGCGGCGCCGTCACCGTTGCCGTCGACGGTCGGACCGGGCGGTGGCGTGCCGTTGGCGGCGGCGAGGATCGCATCGACCAGCTCCGCCTTCCGGAGCCGGGAGATGCCCTTCATGCCCATCGCAGAGGCGATCTCGGTGAGCTGCTCGCGGTCCTTTCCGGCGAGCATCGACCGGTCGATCCGCTGCTCGGAGGCCATCGGCTGCTCCTTGGCTGTCGGGATTGGATGTTCGGGTCACCACCCGGGGAGACCGGCGACGGGGCGGGACGGCACCGGATTCGCGCTGGATCCGGCTCCGTGGGTGCGGATCTCCGCCGGGTGCGGTTGAGAACCCTGGGCCGCCGCCACCTGGCGCGCGGGTCGGTCGACCGGGATCAGGTGCGGGCGGACGGCCCACCGGCAGTGTATTGCATCCGTCCCCTCCACGGGGACCGGGCCGTCGTTCAGACGCCGGCGGCCGGCCCGGACCCCACGAGGCGGCCCATGAGCTGCCCGCCGGGTTCCTCCGGGCAGGCGGCGACACCGGCCTCGGTGTAGCGCCCGCCCTCGAGCCGCTGCTCCGAGTCGAAGAGGAGGTACGGCACCGCGGCGTCGGTATGGGTGCCCCGCGCGCACGGGGTGGCGTGGTCGGGCAGGAGCAGGATCCGGTGCGGACCGACGGCGGCGAGCTCCTCGGTGAGCGGCCCGATGATCTCGGCGTCCCAGCGCTCCAGCGCCGCGACCTTGGCCTCCGGGTCCCGTTGGTGGCCGGCCTCGTCGGTCGCCTCCACGTGCAGCAGGAAGAACGGCCGGGTCTGCAGCGACGCCACGCAGGCCCGACGCTGGGCGGCGTAGTCGTTGTCGTAGCCGGCGGTCGCGCCCGGCACGTCGACGACCTCGATGCCGGCGAGCACACCGAGGCCGCGCACGAGGTCGACGGCGGAGCTGAGCCGGCCCGTCACGCCGTAGCGCTCGGCGAACGGAGGCAACCGGGGGCTGCGGCCCTGACCCCAGAGCCAGATCTGGGTCGCCGCGAACCCGTGGCGGGCCGCGACCTCCCGCACCACCGCTCGGGAGGCGTCCATGAGGGCCAGCAGCTTCGGCGCCGCAGGCCCGGTGGGCCACACGACCGGGCGGCCGGTGAGGTCGTGGGGCGGGCTGCACTCGGCGTCTGCCCACTCGGCGGGCACCACGGCGAGGTGTCGGTACTCGACCCCGGGATGGAACCGCACGCCGTCGCGCCCACCGCCGAGCGCGGCGTCGAGCGCGGCGATCACCGGGTGGCTCTGGGCGTCGGTGGGGTGCCCTGCCGCGAAGTCGATCATGGTCCCGTCGTCGGCGATGGTGACGAGGTTGCACCGGAACG
Organism: uncultured Acidimicrobiia bacterium; assembly: GCA_937949585.1. Lineage (GTDB taxonomy): Bacteria > Actinomycetota > Acidimicrobiia > IMCC26256 > CALEDW01 > CALEDW01. Next base: position 6,168 of record CALEDW010000242.1, on the reverse strand, counting down.
CCACCTCGTCGGGGCCGAGCTCGACCCCCATCGCCGCCGCCTCGATCGGGGCCCGACCCGTGTGGTACCGGCGCGGGTCGTAGCCGAGGATCGAGAGGTGCCCGACGTCGCTCCCGGCCGGCATCCCTTCCGGGATCACCCGGGCGCGTCCGAGCCGCGACCGCGCCGCCAGGGTGGCCAGGTGCGGCATCCGGGCCGCCTCCAACGGGGTCCTGCCACCGAGCGCACCGATCGGTTCGTCGGCGCAGCCGTCGGGTACCAGGACCACGTAGCGGCACCGGGACGGATCCGAGCCCTGGCGGTCGGTGCTCACCCGGTGCATGCTAGGAGAGCGGCCGCGGGTAGTTTCGACGGGTGGCGACCACCACGCCCGGCCGCCGGTCGGGGTTCCGTCCGACGCCGCTCCTCGCGCTCCTCGCGCTGCTCACCCTCGTGCCCGTGGTGCCCGCGCACGCAGCACCCCGCACCGCCTCGCCCGCCGGGTCGGTGCGTCTCGTCCGGGTCCTCACCCCACCCGGTCCCCTCACCGCCATGGCCGCCCGACCCGGCGACACCGCGGTGTACGTCGCCGAGCAGGTCGGCCGGGTGTGGGCGGTGCGCGACGGGCGCCTGGAGCACCGTCCCGTGCTCGACGTCCGCGGCCAGGTCGCCTCCGGCGGCGAACGCGGGCTGCTCGGGCTGACCTTCTCGCGCGACGGCGGGAAGCTCTACGTGAACTACACGAACGTCTGGGGCTACACCGTCGTCTTCGAGTACCCGATGCGCGCCGACGGCACCGCCGACGTCGGGCGCCGGCGGCGGCTCCTGGCGATCTGGCAACCCCAGGACAACCACAACGGCGGCGACCTGACGATCGGGCCCGACGGGATGCTGTGGATCGCCACCGGCGACGGCGGCGGCTACGGCGACCGAGGTCCCGGGCACGCCCCCGAGGGCAACGCCCAGTCGCTGCGCAGCCTGCTCGGCAAGCTCTTGCGCATCGACCCCCGGGCGGGCGGCGACGGGCCCGGCGGCATCCCCGCCGACAACCCGTTCGTCGACCGCGCCGGCGCCCGGCCCGAGATCTGGGCCTACGGGCTGCGCAACCCGTGGCGGTTCTCCTTCGACCGCGCCACCGGCGACCTGTGGGTCGCCGACGTCGGCCAGAACGCCTGGGAGGAGGTGAACCGCTTACCCGCCGGCCATCGGGGCGGCGCCAACTTCGGCTGGAACGTGTTCGAGGGCACGCAGCGCTTCCGGGACGGCGAGGCGCCCGGGCACATCCTGCCCGTCCACACCTACGGGCACGGCCAGGGAGGCTGTTCGGTGACCGGCGGCTTCGTGTACCGGGGCCGGCGGATCCCTTCGCTGGTGGGGGCGTACGTGTTCGCCGACTACTGCGACGGGCGCGTCCGGGCCCTGCGGCTCCGCACGGGCGGCGAGGTGGAGGTCGCCGACCTCGGCGTGCGGGCACCCCAGGTGGCCACCTTCGGGGAGGACGCCGACGGCGAGCTGTACGTCGGCTCCCAGCGCGACGGTCTGCTCCGCCTCGAGAGGGACTGAACGCCACGCACCCGGCACGCCGGCGATCGGCCGCCCGCGCCCCGGCCGGTAGGTCGGCACGCCGGCGGCGCGGGCTCAGGCGCCCGGCTCGCCGGCAGGTCGGCGGCGCAGCAGTGCGGCGGCCACCCGCCTGGTCACCGCACCCGGGGCCACCGAGGCCAGCGCCGCCGTGGCGGCGTTGAGCGGGCCCGGGACGCAGACCGCCCGGCCCCGATCGAAGGCCCGGAGCGCGGCCTGCACCACCTGCTCGGGCTCTTGCCACAGGAACCCGGGCACCGTGCCCGGATCGATCCCGGCCCGGTCCTGGAACTCGGTGCGCGTGAAGCCGGGCTCGAGCACCATGCAGCGCACCCCGCTACCCCGCAGCTCCTCCCGCACCGCCTGGGTGAAGCTGGAGACGAACGCCTTCGTCGCCCCGTAGGTGGCGTTGCCGGGCGTGGGCTGGCGGCCGGCGATCGAGCCCACGTTGATGATCCCGCCCCGCCCGGCGGGCACCATCCTGGTGAGCGCGGCGTGCGTGAGGCGCACGAGCGCCACCACGTTGAGGCGGATCTCGCGCTCCTCGGCGTCGACCGGCAGGTCGGCGAACCTGCCGTAGGTGCCGAAGCCGGCGTTGTTCACCAGCAAGGTCACCTCGGGCCGCCCGCGGCACAGCCGGTCCGCCACCCGGGCCAGCTCGCCGGGCTCGGTGAGGTCGGCGGGGAGCACCTCGGCGGTGGCGCCGTAGGCGTCGGCGACCTCCTTTGCCAGCGCCTCGAGGCGGGCCACGTCGCGGGCGACGAGCACCAGGTCGTGACCCCGGTCGGCGAGGGCGAGCGCGAACGATCGTCCGATCCCCGACGACGCGCCGGTGACGAGGGCCACCGGTCGGCCGGGGCCCGGTGCGGTGTCGGTCATGGCCTTCTCCTCCTCTCCCCGGCGGGCCCCGCTCCCCGGCGGGCCCCGTCGATCTCGGTGGCCCTGTCACCTGCGGCCGCTCAACCGCCCAAGGCCAGCTCGGCGGCCACCGCCGCCACGGTCGCCGGCACCGGTTGCGGGGTCCGCACCTCCTCGATCGCCCGCTCGGGGTCCTTCAGCCCGTGCCCGGTGAGGGTGCACACCACGGTTGCACCGGGCTCAACCATGCCCTCGGTCACCGCCCGGCGCAACCCCGCCACCGACGCCGCCGAAGCCGGTTCGCAGAACACCCCCTCGGCGGCGGCCAGGAACCGGTAGGCGGCGAGGATGTCCTCGTCGCTCACCGCCCCGATCGCCCCGCCCGACTCGTCCCGGGCCGCCACCGCACCGGCCCACGACGCGGGGTTGCCGATCCGGATCGCGGTGGCCACGGTTTCGGGGTGCGCGATCGGCTCCCCCACCACCAGCGGCGCGGCGCCCGCAGCCTGCCACCCCAGCATCCGGGGCAGCCGCCGCGACCGGCCACGTTCGCGGTACTCGCGGTAGCCCCGCCACGTGGCGGTGATGTTCCCGGCGTTCCCGACGGGGATGCAGTGCACGTCGGGTGCGTCGCCGAGGACGTCGCAGATCTCGAACGCCACCGTCTTCTGACCCTCGAGGCGATGCGGGTTCACCGAGTTCACGACCGTCACCTCGTCGCGGTGGCCGAGCTCTCTCACGATGGCGAGGGCCTCGTCGAAGTTGCCGTGCACCGGCACCACGCGAGCGCCGTGCACGAGCGCCTGGGCGAGCTTGCCCAGCGCGATGCGACCGGCCGGGATCACCACGCCGCAGATGAGCCCGGCCGCCGCCGCATAGGCCGCGGCCGAGGCCGAGGTGTTCCCGGTCGAGGCGCACAGCACCACCTTCGTGCCCGCCTCCAGCGCCGCTGAGATCGCCACCGTCATGCCCCGGTCCTTGAACGAGCCGGTCGGGTTGGCGCCCTCGACCTTCAGGTACACCTCGACCCCCAGCTCGCCCGACAGCGCGCGGGCCGGCAGCAGGGGCGTGCCACCTTCGAGCAGGGTCACGATCGGGGTGTCGGCGCGCACCGGCAGGTACTCGCGGTACGCGGCGACGACACCCGGCCAACCGGCGGCCCCGGCGCTCACCCCTCGTCCCCCATCACCCGCAACACGGAGCCGACCCGGCGCACCACGTCCACGTCGCGCAGCGCGTGGACGGTGGCCCGCAGGTCGGCCTCCCGGGCCCGGTGGGTGACGAACACCAGGTGCGCCTCGTCGCCGGCGCCGACTTGCTGCATCGACTTGATCGACACCCCGTGCCGCCCGAACTGCTCGGCGATCCGGGCCAGCACCCCGGGCCGGTCGACCACTTCCATCTGGAGGGCGAACTGGCTCTCGATCTCGTCGATGGGGCACACCGGCCGGCGTTCCAGCACCCCGACCGTCGCGCCCCGGGCTCCGCCGACGAGGTTCTTCGCGGCGTCGATCACGTCGCCGAGCACCGCCGACGCGGTCGGCTCACCGCCGGCACCGCGCCCGTAGAACATGAGCTCGCCGAGCGCGTCGGCCTCGATGAAGATCGCGTTGAAGGAGTCACGCACCGCCGCCAGCGGGTGGTTGCGCGGGAGCAGGGTCGGGTGGACGCGCACCGCCACGGCACCGTCGTGCTCCTCGGCCACGGCCAGCAGCTTCACCACGTAGCCGAGGCCGGACGCCGAGGCGATCGTCTCGGCACCGAGCTCGGCGATGCCCTCCCGGTACACGTCGCCGGCCACCACCTTGGCCCCGAAGGCGATCGAGGCGATGATCGCCGCCTTGGCCGCAGCGTCGTGGCCCTCCACGTCGGCGGTGGGGTCGCGCTCGGCGTAGCCGAGCGACTGCGCCTCGGCCAGCGCGTCGGCGAACGTGCAGCCCTCGTCGGTCATGCGGCTCAGGATGTAGTTGGTGGTGCCGTTCACGATTCCCATGACCCGCCGGATCCGGTCGCCGGCCAGCGACTCCCGCAGGGGACGCAGCAGCGGGATGCCCCCGGCCACCGAGGCCTCGAACAGCAGGTCGACCCCGGCCGCCTCGGCCGCTCGGAACAGCTCGGCCCCCACGTTGGCCAGCAGCTCCTTGTTGGCGGTGACCACCGGCTTGCCGGCCCCGAGCGCGTCGAGGATCAACTCCCGGGCGGGTTCGATGCCACCGATGACCTCCACCACCAGGTCGACGCCGGGATCGGCGACCACGGCGTGCGGGTCGTGGGTGAACACCGAGGCGGGCAGCGGCACGTCGCGCTCGCGCGCCAGGTTGCGGACCGCCACCGCACCGACCTCGAGGCGCACGCCGGTCCGCCGCTCGATGATCTCGCCGTGGCGGACCACCAGCCGCGCCAGCGCGGCCCCCACGTGGCCGCACCCCAGCAGGCCGAGCCGCACCGTCGTCTCGCCCATCGGCCTCCTCAGTCGTGCGTGTCGAGGCGGACCAGGTCCTCGGGAGTCTCGCGCCGCACCACCAGCCGGGCGAACCCGTCCCGCACGAACACCACCGCGGGCCGGGGGACCTTGTTGTAGTTGCTGGCCATGCTGTAGGCGTAGGCACCGGTGGCCGGCACCGCCAACAGGTCGCCGACCCGCACCCCGGCCGGGAGGTGCCCGTCGGCGACGAGCACGTCACCCTGCTCGCAGTGCTTGCCCACCACCCGGCACCGCAGGGGCCGCGGCTCACCCACCCGGGCCGGGAGGTACGCCTCGTAGCGCGCCCCGTACAGCACCGGCCGAGGGTTGTCGCTCATCCCCCCGTCGACGGCCACGAACCGGCCCCCGCCGGGCACCTCCTTCACCACCCCCACCCGGTAGAGCGTCAGTGCGGCGGGACCGGCCACGGCCCGGCCCGGTTCCACCATCACCGCCCGCCCCCCGGCCGCCTCTGCGAGCACCGGGGCCACCTCCTCCGGGGTGAGCTCCACGTCGCCGGTCAGGTAGCGCACCCCGAACCCACCGCCGAGGTTCAGCTCCTCGACCGGGACCCCGAGGGTGGCCTCCACCTGCGCCGCCAGCTCCGCCACGACCTCTGCGGCCCGCCTGTACGCGTCGAGGCGCACCACCTGCGAGCCGATGTGGCAGTGCAGGCCCCGCCACGGCATCCCCGCCTCCACCACCCGGCGCACTGCGGCGAGGGCGTGCCCGGCCCGGACCGAGAACCCGAACTTCGAGGCCTCGGTCCCGGTCTCGATGTGGCTGTGGGTGTGGGCCTCCACCCCGGGGGTCACCCGCACGAGCACCGGCACCCGCACCCCCAGCAGCTCGATCCGATCGAGCTCGTCGAAGGCATCGACGACGATCCGTCCCACGCCGGCGTCCCGGGCGTCGAGCAGTTCGAGCTCGCTCTTGTTGTTGCCGTGCAGGATCACCCGCTCGGGAGGGAACCCGGCGTGGAGGGCCGCGAAGAGCTCGCCCCCGGTGGCGACGTCGAGGTGGAGGCCCTCCTCGTGCACCAGGCGGGTCATGGCCCCGCACAAGAACGCCTTGGCCGCGTACGCCACCCGGTCGGCCCCGAACGCGGCCACGAACCGGGCGCAGCGGACCCGGAGCTCACCCTCGTCGTAGACGACCAGCGGCGTGCCGTACTCCTCGGCGAGCGCGTCGAGGTCGATCGTCCGCAGCCCCGGGGGAATGAGCGTCGGGTCGACGGGCGCCGTCGGGTCGCCGGGTGCCGTCGGCTCGCCGGGTGCCGTCGGGTC
>CALEDW010000241.1 GCA_937949585.1 uncultured Acidimicrobiia bacterium | reverse complement strand
CGTCGCCCCGGTGCTCCTCGCCGGCCCGGCGCTGCGGGAGGGCTGGGACGCCGGCGGCCGCCCCCGCGTGCTCGTCGGGGTCGACGGGTCGTCGGCGGCGGCCACTGCGATCTCGGCCGGAGGACGGCTGGCCCGGGTGCTCGGCGGCGACGTCGTGGTCGTGGAGGTGCTCGAACCGATGATCCCCCTGGCCCCGGGTGCCCGGGCGGGCGAGGGCACCCCGGCGGTCGCCGACGGCGTCGCGGCCCTGCGCGGTGCGGGCCTGGAGGCCACCGGGCTGGTCGTCGAGGACGCCGACGTGGCCTCCGCGCTGCTGCGCAGCGCGGAGTCCTACGGCGCCTCGGCCGTGTGCGTGGCGACTCACGGGCGGGGTGGGCTGGCCCGGATCGCGCTGGGCAGCGTCGCCGACCGGGTCGTGCGCGACGCGGTCGTCCCGGTGCTGGTGACACGCCCCGCCTTCGGACGCCCCGGTGCCGTCGGGTCCTGAGGCGGCCGCCTCCCCGGGGCGCACCGCGCGCCGGTCCGGGTCCGGGTCCGGCCTCGCCGCACTCGTCGGCCTGCTCGGCGGTCGCTACAGCCGAGAGCTCGACCTCGACCTCGACCGGGACCCCGACGTCGAGCGCTGGTTCTGCGCCGCCACGCTGTTCGGTACCCGGATCGGGGCCGAGGTGGCGATGCGGACCTACCGGACGCTGCGGGCCGCCGGTGTCGCCACCGTCACCGACGCCGCCGCACGGCCCTGGGACGACCTCGTGGCGCTGCTCGACGCCGGCGGCTACGCCCGCTACGACTTCCGGACCGCCACGCGCCTGCAGCGCCTGGGTGCGGCGGTGGCCGAGCGCTTCGGTGGGCGGGTCGCACCGCTCGGCCGGACGATCACCGATCCGGAGGTGCTCGAGGCGTGCCTGGACTCGCTCCCCGGTTGGGGGCCCACCACCGTGCGGGTGTTCCTCCGGGAGCTGCGGGGCCGATGGCCCGGCGCTCGCCCGCCCCTGGACCCCCGCGCCGCCTGGGCCCTCGCGCACCTCCGGCTCAGCCGGTCCGCGCAGCCCGACCTGCGGACGCTGGCGCGCCTGGCGGCGACCGCCGGTGTGGACGTGCGCGATGCCGAGGCCGCGCTCATCCGGGCCGCGCTGGCACACCGCCGGGGGAGGGCCTGCGCCGGCGGCTCCGCCTGCGCGGTGTGGGATCGGCCGGAGCCCCCACCGCTGCCAGGTCGGCCCACGCCGCGAGCGCGGCGGCGACCGCCGCACCGGCCAGCAGCACGACGGTGACCGTCACCTGGCGGGCGACGAACCCGGCGATCAGCACCCCCACCGGCACCGTCCCGCCGAAGGCCATGATCCACAGGGCCATGACCCGGCCCCGCACCGCGTCGTCGAGGTGCTCCTGGAGGACGGTGGCCAGCGAGGTGATCACCAGGAAGTACGCGAAGCCGAGCGCCGCCGCCACCGGGTAGGCCGCCGGTGCGGAGCGCAGGAGCGCGAACCCCGCCAGGAGGCCGGCGAAGACCAGGAGCCCGCCCCGGGCCAGCGGTGCCTTCGGCCGCGATGCGAACCGGGTGCCCACGCTCACCGCTCCCGCGGCCGCGCCGGTGCCGAACACCGCGTACAGCAGGCCGTAGGCGACGCTGCGGGGCCCGATCCCGAAGTTGTCCCGCGCCACCACCGGCATGAGCCCCACGAACGCCAGGGAGAAGAACGAGAACGCCGTCAGCGTCACGAGGATCCGCCGGATGAGGGGGTCCGTGACCGCGACCCGGAACCCGGCGACCAGGTGCGCCCACCCCGAGGCCCCGGCCGGGCCGTCGCGGCCGGGCACCGGGGTGATCGTGAGGGCCAGCACCGCGAACAGGTACGTCGCGGCGTTCAGGGCGAATACCCATTCGGGCCCGAACGCCGCGTACAGGGGGGCGCCGATCGCCGGGCCGATCACCCGGGAGAGGTTCATCTGCGCGCTCTGCAGGGATACCGCCCCCGGCAGGTCGGGCCTGGGGACCAGCGTCGGGATGATCGCACTGAGCGCCGGCGCGGCCAGCGCGTTGGCGACCCCGATCGCCAGCACCACGGCGAAGATCGCGGCGCGCGACGGTGACGGGGTGGCGGCCAGCGCCGCCAGCCCCAGGGACAGCACGAGCTGTGCCGCCTGCATCCAGAGCAGGAGGCGGCGGCGGTCGACGAGGTCGGCGAGCATCCCTCCCACCGGCCCGAGGAACAGCAGGGGCCCGAGCTGCGCGAACACCAGCAGGCCGACGAACGACGGGTCGCCGGTCAGCGCCAGCGCGTAGGCGCCGAGCAGCACGTTCTGCATCCAGGTGCCGACGTTCGAGGCGAACGTGCCGCTCCAGATCACCCGGAAGTCGCGGTGGGCGAGCGCGGCGCGGACCGTTCCCGCGGCGACCGGCCGGTCACCCTCCAGGAAGGCGTCGGTGAGGTCTTCGGGCTGGGGGTCGCGGTCGCGGCGGAAGAGCATGGACGGGCCGTCGCCGCCGCCCGCCGCCGGCTACTCCGTGATGCCCTGGATGGCCTGCTGGAGGGCGGCGTTGCCGCCCGGACCGCCTCCCTGCTGCGCCATCATGAGCTTCGTCATGTCGCCTTGGACCTTCACCTTGCCGGCCATGAAGGCCTGCATCCCCGCCTGCGGGTTGCCGGAGACGAACACCTCCTTGGCGGTGTCGTAGTCGGTGGTGAGCGTCACGTCGGCATCGTCCTTGTGCCCGATCCCCCAGTGGCCCCGACCGTCCCGGGCGCCCATGTGCATGTGCCGCTCGGCGCCGAACGGGGTGTCGGTGATCGTGAGGTTCACCAGCACGTTCTGGTGTGCCGGCGCGTCGGCGCCGTGCTCCTCGACGAGCTTCTCGACCACCTCGAACCACTCGTCGGACAGAAACGGGTACTTCGCCACCACTGCCTCCTCAGATGCGAGATCCGACGACCGGTCCGGAGCGTACCCGTGGGTAGCTTCGGCCGTCGAACCTCGCCGGGCACCGCCCGGCTGCGGCACGCACACCCGTCGGTACGCTGAGGCGGTGACCCTCGCCCCCCGCCGGGAACGCATCGGGTCCCGGGCCCGCGATCCCCGCTGGCGACCGCCGCCGATGCGGATCGACATGGCGCGCTGCATCAACTGCGACGCCTGCCTGCGCCACTGCCCGCCCCGGTTCGGCGCCATCTTCAACCACGGCGTCGACGTCGTGATCCTCCCGGAGCTGTGCAGCGGCTGCGGGAAGTGCCTGCCGCCGGTGTGCCCGGTCGACTGCATCGTCGCCGACCCGGACTGGTCACCGTCGCCCGAGGACTGGTGGGCGCTCCCGCTCGGGGCCGACGACCCCTACGCTGCCGCCGATGCCTGAACGCGCCGCCCCGATCACGCCCGAGGAGGTCGCCCACGTGGCCCGCCTCGCCCGGCTCGCGATCGGCGACGAGGAGCTGGCCGGCTACACCGCCGATCTCGCCGCGGTGCTCGACCACGCCGCCGACCTCGCCGCCCTCGACCTCGACGGCGTGGAGCCGACCGCGCACCCGTTGCCGCTGCGCAACGTCGACCGCCCCGACGAGGTCCGGCCCGGTCTGCGGCGCGACGAGGCGCTGGCCGGGGCGCCCGACGTTGCCGAGAACCGATACTTCCGGGTGCCTCGGATCCTGGGGGACGAGGGGTGAGCGGGCCCGGGGTGGCCGAGATCGCCGCCTCCGTGCGAAACGGGGGCCGCACGGCCCGCGACGTCGTGGAGGAGCACCTGGCGCGCATCGCCTCCCGCGATCCCGAACTGGGGTCCTTCCTGTGCGTCACCGCCGAGGCCGCCCGGGCCCGGGCCGACGAGATCGACGACCTCGTCGGACGGGGCCGGGACCCGGGCCCGTTGGCCGGGGTGCCGGTCGCGCTCAAGGACAACCTGTGTACCCGGGGGGTGCCGACCACCTGCGCGTCGAGGATCCTGGAGGGCTGGCGGCCGCCCTACGACGCGACCGTGGTGGAACGGCTGCTCCTCGCCGGCGCGGTACCGGTGGGCAAGACGAACCTCGACGAGTTCGCGATGGGCTCGTCCACCGAGAACTCGGCGTTCGGCCCCACCCGCAACCCACTCGATCCCTCCCGGGTGCCGGGCGGGTCCAGCGGCGGTTCGGCCGCCGCGGTGGCCGCCGGGCTGGTGCCGGTGGCGCTGGGTTCCGACACCGGCGGCTCGGTGCGCCAGCCCGCATCGCTCTGCGGGGTCGTGGGGGTGAAGCCCACCTACGGGCGCGTGTCGCGCTTCGGGCTCGTGGCGTTCGCCTCGAGCCTCGACCAGATCGGGCCGATCACCCGGACCGTCGACGACGCCGCGCTCGCCCTCGAGGCGATCTGGGGGCACGACCCCCGGGACGCGACGTCGGTGCCGGGGCGGCCCGAGCCGCTCGGCGCCGACGGGGAGCCCGGCGGGCCCGTGCCCGCCGAGGTCGCCGGCCTGCGGATGGGGATCATCGAGGAGCTGACCACCATGGAGGGGGTGGCGCCGTCGGTCCGCCGGGCGGTGACCGACGCCGCCGCGGCCCTCGAGCACGCGGGGGCGAAGGTGGACACCGCGGCCGTGCCGCACGCCCGTCACGCCCTGTCCGCCTACTACCTCATCGCGCCGGCGGAGGCGTCCAGCAACCTCGCCCGCTACGACGGGGTGCGCTACGGGCTCCGGGTCGACGCGCCGAGCACCGAGGAGATGAACGCCCGGACCCGGGCCGCCGGGTTCGGGCCGGAGGTGAAGCGCCGCATCATGCTCGGCACCTACGCCCTGTCGGCCGGCTACTACGACGCCTACTACGGACGGGCGCAGCGGGTCCGCACGCTGCTCATCCGCGACTTCGACGCCGCCTACGGATGCTTCGACGTGCTGCTGGCGCCGACATCGCCGACGGTGGCGTTCCCGCTCGGGTCCCGCACCGACGACGTGTTGGCCATGTACGGCAGCGACCGGTGCACGATCCCGTCCAACCTCGCCGGTCACCCGGCCGTCTCGGTCCCCTGGGGCCGGGGGGAGGACGACCTGCCCGTGGGGGTACAGGTGCTGGCCCCGGCGTTGGGGGAGGCGGTGATGTTCCGGGTGGCGAAGGTGATCGAGGAGGCGGCGCCGTGACCGGCGGGTCGGGGCCGTACGAGGCGGTCATCGGCCTCGAGGTGCACGTCGAGCTGGCCACCGTCACCAAGATGTTCTGCGGCTGCCCGAACGCCTTCGGGGCCGAGCCGAACACCCTGGTGTGTCCCACCTGCCTGGGGCTCCCGGGCTCGCTGCCGGTGCTCAACCGGGCCGTGGTCGACCTGGCCCTGCGGTTCGGGGCGGCGCTGGGGTTCCGGGTGCCGGAGACCTCGATCTTCGCCCGCAAGAACTACTTCTACCCCGACATGCCGAAGGACTACCAGATCAGCCAGTACGAGGAACCGATCCTCGTCGACGGACGCCTCGAGGTGGACGGTGCCGTCGTCGGCATCGAACGGGCCCACCTCGAGGAGGACACCGGCAAGATCATCCACGTCGGTGGCGGGGGACGGATCCACGACGCGGCGTGCTCGCTGGTCGACTACAACCGGGCCGGCGTCCCGCTCATGGAGATCGTCTCCCGTCCCGACCTGCGCTCTGCGGACCAGGCCCGGGCCTACGTGAGTGAGCTACGGGCGGTGCTGGAGGCCCTCGGCGTCTCCGACGTGAAGATGGAGGAGGGATCGCTGCGCATCGACGCGAACGTCTCGGTGCGACGGGCCGGCAGCACCGTGCTGGGCACCAAGGTCGAGATCAAGAACATGAATTCCCTCCGCTCCCTCGGCCGGGCCGTCGACCACGAGGTGCACCGGCAGGTCGCGCTGCTGGAGGCGGGCGGCAGCGTGACCCAGGAGACCCGGCACTGGGACGAGGAGGGCGGGGTCACCCAACCGATGCGGACGAAGGAGGCCTCGCACGACTACCGCTACTTCCCCGAGCCCGACCTCGTGCCCCTGGCCCCCACCCCCGAGCGCCTCGGCCGGGTGACCGCTGCGCTGCCGGAGCTCCCGGCGGCCCGTCGGGCCCGACTCCGGCGGGAGTGGGGGATCGGTGAGGCCGACGCCCGAACGCTGGTGGGCCGGCGTGACCTGGCCGACTACGCCGAGGCCGCGGTTGCGGCCGGGGCGCCGGGCGCGGCGGTGGCCAACTGGTGCACCGGCGAGATCCTCTCCCATCTCAACGAGACCGGCGTCAGCGCCGAGGTGCTCCCCCTGGCGCCCGACGGGCTCGCCGAGCTCGTCGCCCTCGTCGGTGACGGCACCCTGTCACGCCCGCTGGCCAAGGACGTGCTCGCCGAGTGCCTGCGCGAACCGAAACGGCCTCGTCAGGTCGTCGCCGAGCGGGGCCTGGCCCAGGTGAGCGACGAGGAGGAGCTCGGCGCGATCGTCGACGAGGTGCTCACCCGTCACGCCGCCGAGGTCGAGGCCTACCGCGGCGGCGACGACAAGACCCGCAAGCGCAAGCGGGGGTTCCTCATGGGCGAATGCATGCGGGCCACGCGGGGTCGGGGGAACCCGCAGGTGCTGAGCCGCCTCCTCGACGAGCGCCTCGCCTGAGACCCGGCGACGGGGCTCCGCCCGCGCCACCCCGGCCCGACCGACGCATCGTGGTGTGCCGCACCCGGCCGTCGGGGCTCGACCTGATGGCCCGACTCGCCGGCCCCGCCCGCGAGGCCCGCCGGGGCGGCCGGTCCCGCCGGCCGTTCGACGCGTCGAGCGCGAGCGACGTCTCCGTCTACCGTGGCACCCATGCCTGAGCACCCCCGCCCCCGCAGCCACGAGGTCACCGACGGGATGGAACGGGCCCCGGCCCGGGCGATGCTGCGGGCGATCGGCATGACCGACGCCGACTGGGACAAACCCCAGATCGGGGTGGCCTCCAGTTGGAACGAGGTCACCCCTTGCAACCTGCCCCTCGACCGGCTGGCCGCCCGGGCCAAGGACGGCGTGCGGGCCGCCGGCGGCTTCCCGATCGAGTTCGTCACCATCGCGGTGAGCGACGGCATCTCGATGGGCCACGAGGGCATGCGGGGCTCGCTGCCGAGCCGGGAGATCATCGCCGACTCCGTCGAGTGCATGATGCACGCCGAGCGGCTCGACGCCATGGTCACCTTCGCCGGTTGCGACAAGAGCCTGCCCGGCATGCTCATGGCCGCGGCCCGCCTCAACGTGCCGTCCGTGTTCCTCTACGGCGGCACGATCCTGCCGGGACGATGGAAGGACCAGGCGCTCGACGTGGTGAGCGTGTTCGAGGCGGTCGGGGCGTGCGCAGCCGGTGCGCTCAGCGTCGACGACCTCGGCGAGATCGAGCGCCGCGCCTGTCCCACCGAGGGCTCGTGCGCGGGGATGTTCACCGCCAACACGATGGCCGCGGTCTCCGAGGCGCTGGGCATGGCGCTGCCCGGCAGCGCATCCCCACCGGCCGTCGACCGCCGCCGTGACGACCTCGCCTACGAGAGCGGCCGGGCGGTCGTGGCCTTGCTCGACGCCGGGATCCGGCCCCGTCAGATCCTGGTCCGGGAGGCGTTCGAGAACGCCATCGCGGTGACGATGGCCCTCGGCGGCTCCACGAACGCCGTCCTGCACCTCCTGGCCATCGCCCACGAGGCCCGGGTCACCCTGGAGCTCGACGACTTCAACCGGGTCGCGGACCGGGTGCCGCACCTGGCCGACATGAAGCCCCACGGCCGCTACCACATGACCGACCTCGACGCCGTCGGCGGGGTCCCGACGGTGATGCGCCACCTGCTGGAGGCGGGGCGGCTGCACGGCGACTGCCTCACCGTCACCGGCCGTACCGTGGCCGAGAACCTCGCCGCGGCCGACCCGCCGGCCCCCGACGGCGCGGTGGTGCACCCCCTCGACGATCCCATCCATCCGATGGGCGGGATCGCGGTGCTGCGCGGCTCGCTGGCCCCGAACGGGGCGGTGGTGAAGGTGGCCGGGATCGACACCCTGCGCTTCGAAGGGGTGGCCCGGGTGTTCGACGGGGAGGATGCGGCGATGGCCGAGATCCTCGCCGGGCGGATCCGCCCCGGCGACGTGGTCGTGATCCGCTACGAGGGTCCTTGCGGCGGGCCGGGGATGCGGGAGATGCTGGCCGTCACCGGGGCGATGAAGGGCGCCGGCCGCGGCGCCGACGCGGCGCTCGTCACCGACGGGCGGTTCAGCGGTGGCACCCACGGCTTCTGCGTCGGGCACGTCGCCCCCGAGGCCGCCTCCGGCGGACCGATCGCGTTCGTGCGCGACGGCGACCGGATCGTCATCGACGCCGCGGCGCGCACGATCGACCTGCTCGTCGACGGGGCCGAGCTCGCCCGGCGTCGCGCCGACTGGAAGGCCCCCGCGCCGCGGTACACCTCGGGGTTCCTCGCCAAGTACGCCCGGCTCGCCCAGGGCGCCGAGCAGGGCGCGATCACCAACGCCTGAGGCGCCGGCCCGGTGCCCGAGATCCTCGAGGCCGAGACCGCCCGGAGGCTGATCGAAGCGGCCGCGCTGGGCCGGGAGATCCGGGCCGTGCGGGCCCCCGACCGGTGGTACCTCAAGGACGGGCTCA
>CALEDW010000240.1 GCA_937949585.1 uncultured Acidimicrobiia bacterium | reverse complement strand
GAGGATCGACGTCTCGGCCAGCCGGGCGAGGCCCTCCTTGATCGCCCGGGCGCGGGCGTCGCCGACGCCTTCCACCTCCACGAGGTCGTGCACACCGGCCCGCATGATCTTCTGCAGGTTGGTGAACCGCTCGACCACATGGTCGGCCACCACCTCGGGCAGCCGGGGGATCTTGTGCAAGAGCCGGTAGCCGCGGGGCTGCACCGGGGTGTCGAGGCCCGCTTCCACCGGCAGGTGCAGCACCCGGGCCACCTCGCGCAGGTCGAGCAGCTCCTCGGTGTCGAGCTCGGCGAGCCTCCGCATCACGTCGTGCAGCTCGTAGGTGTCGTCCTCGACGAAGTAGTCCTTGGCGAACAGCCTCCGGTCGTCCTCCACCCCGCCCATGAGCTCCTCGAGCTGCAGGAGCACCAGGCGGCCGTCGGCCCCGAGCTCCACCACGTACTCCTCGATCTCCTCGGCGACCCGGCGGACCATCTCCGCCCGCTGCAGGGCGGTGGCGACGTCGCGCACCGTCACCAGGTCCTCGACCTCGAGCGCGGACAGGTGCCCGCTCACGGCGTCGAGGCGAGCCTTGTACCGCTCGAGGATCTGGAGGGCCTGGTCGGCCCGGGCGAGCACGCGGGCCACCGGCTCCAGCGTCCGCTTCTGGCCGCGCCGGTGCACGGCGACCAGCGACAGCTCCTCGGACACGGTGATGACCGGCACGTCGATCTGCTTGGCCACCCGCTCGGCGGTGCGGTGCCGGGTCCCGGTCTCCTCGGTGGGGATCTCGGGGTCGGGGACGAGGTGCACGTTGGCCCGGGCGATGCGGCCGCAGTCGGCGGAGAGGATGATGGCCCCGTCCATCTTCGCCAGCTCCGAGAGGCGTTGCGGGGTGAACTCGGCGTCGAGGAGGAACCCGCCGGAGCAGAGCTCCAGCACCTCGGGGCCGTCGCCGATCACGATGAGCGCACCCATCCGTGCCTGCAGGATGCGATCGAGACCTTCGCGAAGGGGTCGCCCCGGTGCGACGAGCCGCAGGGCGCTGAGCATCGCTTCGGATCGAGGCGCTGCAGGCACCGGTGTCCCCTCCGGGCTCCTGGACCGTGCTGTGCGGACCCGAACGGCCGGCGCCCGGGACGTTAGCACCGGGTGCGCTCCGGCCCCGGCGCCCCGGGGCCGAGCCTTGCCACGGCGAGCGCCTCCACCAACGAGGCCACCGGCGTCACCCGTAGGGCGCCGACCTCTCCCGGGAGCGGCCCGCCCGGCCCGGCGGCCGGGACCAGCGCGCCGGTGAACCCGAGCCGGGCCGCCTCGGCGAGACGGTCGGAGCACCGGGCAACGTGGCGCACCTCGCCGGCGAGACCGACCTCACCGGCGACCACCAGACCGGGCGGCACCGGCACACCGAGGCGGGCACTCGCAACCGCGAGGCACACTGCGAGGTCCAGGCCCGGTTCGTCGACGTCGACCCCGCCGGCAAGGTTCGCGAAGAGCTCCCCGTCGTTGAGGCGCACCCCGGCCCGGGCCTCGAGGACGGCGCCGAGCAGCGTGAGCCGGGCCGCATCGAAGCCCTGCGCCCAACGCTTCGGCGGACCGCCCCGGACCGGGACGCTCAGGGCCTGCACCTCCACGAGGACGGGGCGGGACCCCTCCAGCACCGCCGCCACGACCGAGCCCGGCGTCGAACGGTGCCGGTCGCCGGCGAGGAAGCAGCGCGACGGGTCCTCGACCCCCACGAGGCCACGTGGCCCCATCTCCAGGACCCCGAGCTCACGGGTCGGCCCGTGACGGTGCTTGGCCGCCCGCAGGAAGCGCAGGGCATGGTGGCGATCCCCCTCGAAGCCGAGCACCGTGTCGACGAGGTGCTCCAGGGTCCGGGGACCGGCGAGGCCGCCGTCCTTGGTGACGTGCCCGACGAAGCAGACCGCGGCCTGCGCCCGGCGGGCCGCGGTCACGCAGACCTCGGCCACCGCACGGACCTGGGCCGGCGAACCGGTGGTACCGCCGACCTGCGGGTCGCGCACCGTCTGGATCGAATCGACGACGAGCACGTGCGGCCGGTGGCGCCCGAAGGCCTCGAGGATCGCCGTGAGGTCTCCGGTCTCCTGGACCAGCAGACCGGCCGTCGGGATCCCGAGGCGCCGGGCCCGGGCGGCCACCGCCGTCGCCGGTTCCTCGGCGGTCACCAGCAGGCATCGACGGCCCGCGGCGGCGAGCCCGCCGAGGGCCTGCAGGACCAGGGTGCTCTTGCCGAGCCCGGGGGCGCCGCCGAGGACCACGGCCGCACCCGGGACCAGGCCCCCGCCGAGCACCCGGTCGAGCTCGCCGATGCCGGTGGGCCATCGTTCCCACGTCTTGGCGGCGACGTCGTCGAGCGACACGGCGTCGGCGGCGGCGTCACCGCCCACCTCCACGACCGATCCCCAAGCCCCGCAGGCCGGGCAGCGACCCCACCACCGGGAGGTCTGCGACCCGCACTCCCGGCACCGATGACCCGCACGACCTCCGGCGGCGCCACCACCGACCCCACCCCCGGGATCCTCACGGCGAGGGCCCGGCCCGGGGCCCCGCCGGCCCAGGTTGCCGACGCCGGGAGCGGGGGTGCGCGCCACGTCGGGACCCTATGGTCGGGGTGTGACAGACGGTGCCGGCGTGGGGAGCGGCCGGGGGGTCGTGACGGGATCGGCCCGCGGACTCGTCGTCGGATTCGACCTCGACATGACCCTCGTCGATCCCCGTCCGGGGATCCGGGCAACCGTCGAGGCACTGAACGCGGAGCTGGGAACGGCGGTCGATCCCGACGCCGTGGCCGCCGAACTCGGTCCACCGCTCGAGGAGGTGGTGGCCCGCTGGGTCGCGCCGGGCGACGTCGTGCAGGTCTGCGACCGGTTCCGGGCGCTCTACGCCCGGCTCGGCCCGCCCGGCACCACGCCGCTCCCCGGTGCGGCGGAGGCCGTCGCCGCATCCCGGGCCCGTGGGCGGGTCGTGGTCGTGACCGGCAAGTACCGGCCGAACGCCCTGCGGTGCCTGCGTGCCGTCGGCCTGCAGGTCGACACGGTCGTGGGGTGGCGCCACGGACCGAGGAAGACCGAGGCGCTTGCGGCGCTCGGTGCCCACCTCTACGTGGGTGACACGCCGGCCGACGTGCGGGCCGCCCGGGACGCCGGGGCGGTCGCGGTCGGTGTGACCACCGGCGCCTGGTCCGCCGGAGCGCTGCGCGACGCCGGCGCCGCGGTGGTGCTGCCGTCG
Source organism: uncultured Acidimicrobiia bacterium (assembly GCA_937949585.1). GTDB lineage: Bacteria > Actinomycetota > Acidimicrobiia > IMCC26256 > CALEDW01 > CALEDW01. Next base: position 7,795 of record CALEDW010000240.1, on the reverse strand, counting down.
CTCATGCTCATGCCGGCCGTGCTCGCCCGCACGCCCGACCCGCCGGGCTGAGCGGCCGCGGCGCCGTCGAGCGGCGCCGGACGGGGCGCCCGGGCTCAGCGCGTGCGGCGCGCCGAACGGATCCGGCGCGCCTCGCCGGCCACCCCGAGCACCGCCGAGGTGCCCACGAGGAGCGCGCCTGCACCCAGCGCCACCGCCCGGGTGACGTGGACGCGACGGGACTCCACCTCGAGGGGGGCGCCGCGAGGCCAGGGCAGCGGGGCGCGCCGGGGCGGCGCGGCGGGAATGTCGACGACGAAGCTGCCCCGCCAGGCCCGCCTGAGCCGCCCGGTGAGCCAGGCCTCCGCCGCGGCCGGGTCCCCGCCGCGGGCGGCCAGCGCAGCCGCGAGCCCCGGATCCGACAGGAGCCCGGCCGCCGGGGCGCCACCGGAGCGGGCCGTGAAGTGCCAGCGCGTCGACAGGAGCCCGGCACGGCGGGTGAGCGACACGTCGCGCAGCAGCCCCGACGGGCCGATCAGCTCGTCGAGGATCCCGGCGGCGTCCTCGGGCCGGGCGAACCGCTTGGCGAGCCGCAGCTCGGCGCCGGCTCGCCCGGGATCCAGCACCCACCGCCGTTGCCACCCGGCGGCCTGCAGATCGTCGAGGCGGAACGCCCCGGGCAGCTCGCCCGCCCCCCCGGCGACCAGCGAGGCCGCAGTCCGGTCGAGCCGGACCCGGGCCCGCACCACTCCCGCCCCGTCGTCGTGGACCACGACCCGGACGCGGGCGTCGATCCGACAGCCCCCGAGCACGGCCGCGGCCAGCGCGACGGCCGCCACCGGCAGCCACCCCGGGACACGGCCCTGCCGGGACCCCGGGGCGGCGGGCTCACCGGCAAGGTCCGGCCGGTCCGACCCGTGACCGACGTCGCCGTTGCGACCCGCGTCCCTCGCACCCCGCGGTCGGCTGCGCATCGGGCCGGAGCCCTGACCGGCCGGAGCCGTGACCGGCTCAGCCCTCGGAGCCGCTCCCGGCGAGCTCCACCGAGGGCGGCTCGACGCCCTCGACTGCCCGGAAGACGATCTCGTCACCGAGCGCGTCCACCACGACGGTCTCACCGGCGTGGAACTCCTTCCACAGGATCCGCTCCGAGAGCGGGTCCTCGACGAGGCGCTGGATCGCCCGGCGCAGCGGCCGGGCCCCCAACGACGGGTCGTAGCCCTTGCGGGCCAGCAGGTCCTTGGCCGCGTCGGTGAGCTCGAGGCCGATGCCCTGGTGCTCGAGCTGCTCGGCCACCCGGCGGATCAGCAGGTCGACGATGGCCTTCACCTCATCGCGGGTGAGCTCTGCGAAGACGATCACCTCGTCGATCCGGTTCAGGAACTCAGGCCGGAAGTGCCGCTTCAGCTCCTCGGTGACCTTTTCCTTCATCTTCTCGTAGGTGACGGCCTCGTCGGCCTTCGCGAACCCGATCGAGGCGCGCCGCAGGTCGGCCGTCCCGAGGTTGGAGGTCATGATGATCACGGTGTTCTTGAAGTCCACCGTGCGCCCCTGCGCGTCGGTGAGCCGCCCGTCCTCGAGGATCTGCAGCAAGGCGTTGAACACGTCGGGGTGCGCCTTCTCGATCTCGTCGAAGAGCACCACCGAGAACGGCTTGCGCCGCACCGCCTCCGTGAGCTGGCCGCCCTCGTCGTAGCCCACGTACCCGGGCGGGGAACCGACCAGCCGGGACACCGTGTGCTTCTCCATGTACTCGCTCATGTCGAGCTGGATGAGCGCGTGCTCGTCGCCGAAGAGGAACTCGGCGAGCGTCTTGGCCAGCTCGGTCTTGCCGACCCCCGAGGGGCCGAGGAAGATGAACGACCCGCTCGGGCGCTTCGGGTCCTTGAGGCCGGCCCGCGTCCGCCGGATCGCCTGGCTCACGGCGCGCACGGCTTGTTCCTGGCCGACGATCCGGCGGTGCAGCTCCTCCTCCATGCGCAGGAGCTTCGCCGTCTCCTCCTCGGTGAGCTTGTAGACGGGGATCCCCGTCCACAGGGCCAGGACCTCGGCGATGGACTCCTCGGTGACCTCGTTGAACAGGTCGACGCCTTCGGCCTTCCACTCCGCTTCCTTGGCCGCCCGCCGCTCCAGCAGCTCCTTCTCCCGGTCGCGCAGGGAGGCGGCGGTCTCGAACTGCTGCTGCTCGATCGCCTCCTCCTTCCGGCGTCGCACGTCGGCGATCTCGTCCTCGAGCTCCCGGTAGTCCGGCGGGGCCTGCATGCGGCGGATCCGCAACCGCGAACCGGCCTCGTCGATGAGGTCGATCGCCTTGTCGGGCAGGTGCCGGTCCGAGATGTACCGGTCGGCGAGGTTGGCGGCCGCCACGATGGCCTGGTCGGTGATCGTCACCCGGTGGTGCGCCTCGTAGCGTTCCCGCAGGCCCTTCAGGATCTCGATGGTGTGCGCGACCGACGGCTCCTCCACCTTGATCGGCTGGAACCGGCGCTCGAGGGCCGCGTCCTTCTCGAGGTGCTTGCGGTACTCGTCGAGGGTGGTGGCGCCGATCGTCTGCAGCTCACCCCGGGCCAGCATCGGCTTGAGGATGCTGGCGGCGTCGATCGCGCCCTCGGCGGCGCCCGCCCCGACGAGGGTGTGCAGCTCGTCGATGAAGAGGATGATGTCGCCCCGGGTCCGGATCTCCTTCAGCACCTTCTTCAGGCGCTCCTCGAAGTCGCCCCGGTAGCGGGAGCCGGCCACGAGGGCCCCGAGGTCCAGGGTGTAGAGCTGCTTGCCGCGCAGCGTCTCGGGCACGTCGCCGGCCACGATGTCGGTGGCCAGGCCCTCCACGATCGCCGTCTTGCCCACGCCCGGCTCGCCGATCAGCACCGGGTTGTTCTTCGTGCGGCGCGACAGCACCTGCATCACCCGCTCGATCTCCTTCTCGCGCCCGATCACAGGGTCGAGCTTCTTCTCGCGGGCGAGCTGGGTGAGGTTGCGGCCGAACTGGTCGAGGACCAGCGACCCGGACGAACCCGACTCCGCCGACGAGCCGCCGGTGCCGGCACCTTCCTTGGCCCCGGCGTAGCCGGAGAGGAGCTGGATGACCTGCTGGCGCACCCGGGACAAATCGGCCCCGAGCTTCACCAGCACCTGGGCCGCCACACCTTCGCCCTCCCGGATGAGGCCGAGGAGGATGTGCTCGGTACCGATGTAGTTGTGGCCGAGCTGGAGCGCTTCCCGCAGCGAGAGCTCGAGGACCTTCTTGGCCCGGGGAGTGAACGGGATGTGGCCCGAGGGTGCGCTGCCCCCGTGTCCGATGATCTCCTCCACCTGGGCCCGCACGGCCTCCAGCGAGATCCCGAGGGACTCCAGCGCCTTGGCGGCGACGCCCTCGCCCTCGTGGATGAGACCGAGGAGGATGTGCTCGGTGCCGATGTAGTTGTGGTTGAGCAGGCGCGCTTCTTCCTGCGCCAGCACCACCACCCGCCGGGCCCGGTCGGTGAAGCGTTCGAACACGGTGTGACCCGCCTTCCTCGAGCTCGCCGGACCGCCCGCTCCGGGCCTGGGGTCCCGGCGGTGCACGCCCGGGACCGTCGACCCGAACACGGCCGGCACGCCGGTCCGCTCGCCTCGTCGTCGGTGCAGTGTATCGGCGCCGCCGATGGCCTCCGGCGCGAGGCCGGGGAGCCGTTCCGACGCCCGGCGGAGCCGATTTCTTCCCGCCGCGTTCTTCCCGCCGCGGCCCCGAGGGCGGGGGCTGGTGGCCCGGCACGGTCACACCCGGCTTGGAGGGCCGCCGGGCCCGGCCGTACCCTGCCGGCGATGGCTGCGCTCGACGCCGTGGGCCTCCCCGAGCTCGCCGACGACCTCGGCCGGGTGGAGACCGAGCTGCGCCGGGCGGCGGCCTCGAGCGACTCGTTCCTCACCGAGGTCGCCCAGCACCTCATCGAGGCCGGCGGCAAGCGCCTCCGCCCGGCCCTGGTGGTCTGCGCCGCCTACGCGGTCACCGCCCACCGCCCGGCCCGCGCCCCGGCCGTGACCGGTGCGGTGGCGGTCGAGCTCGTGCACCTCGGGTCGCTCTACCACGACGACGTGATCGACGAGGCCGACCGTCGGCGCGGGGTCCCCAGCGTCAACGCCCGGTGGAGCAACGTCGTGGCCATCCTCGCCGGGGACTACCTGCTCGCCCGGGCTTCGGAGCTGGCCTCCTCGCTCGGGGCCGAGGTGGCCGGCCTGCTCGCCGCCACGATCGGGGAGCTCTGTCGGGGTCAGGTCGTCGAGCTGCAGCACCTCTTCGACCCGGGCCGCAGCGCGCAGCGCTACTTCGAGGCGATCGGAGGCAAGACCGCGGCCCTCTTCGGCACGGCGTGTCGGATCGGCGGCATGGTGAGCGGCGCCCCGCCCCCCGTGCTCGACGCGCTGGCCCGGTTCGGCACCCACCTGGGGATCTGCTTCCAGATCGTCGACGACTGCCTCGACGTGACCGGTACCCAGGCCTCACTGGGCAAACCCGCCGGCAACGACCTGATCGAGGGCGTCTACACGCTGCCGGTGATCCTGGCGCTCAGCCGCCGCCCCGAACTCGCCGACCGCCTGGGCCGGGCCTTGGAGCCCGAGGAGGCCGACGACCTGCGGCAGGCCGCGCTCGAGGCCGGCGGGGTCGACGACGCCCTCGCCGTCGCCCGCGAGGAGGCCCGGCGGGCCGACAAGGTGCTGGCCGAGGCGGAGGGCCTCGACCCTGAGGTCACTGCGGGCCTGCGCCGTCTCGTCGACGACCTCGTCACCCGGCGATCCTGACCCGCCACCGTCGATCCGGCGTCGCCGATCCGGCGGTCGCGTCGGCCGGCCGGGCGCCACGCCGGTCGCTCAGGCCGTCTCGGCCCGCCTCGCCTGCGGCACCCCCCACGCCTCCTCGGCCCCGGTGAGGAAGTCGAGGACGGTGTCGTTGTAGGCGTTCGGGGCCTCGACCATCAGCCCGTGCGCGGCGCCGCCGATCACCTCGAGGCGGGCGTGGGGGATCAGCTCGGCGAGCTCCTCGGCGTCCCCGAGCGGGGTGAGGGCGTCCTGGGAGCCGGTGATCACCAGCGTCGGGACCCGCACGTTCCGCAGCTCGAAGCGCAGTTCGTCGCTGGCCTCCAGGATCGCCTGGACCTGGGCGATGAAGGGCTCGGGCGGCTGGGCCAGCACCACCCGGGCCAGCAGGTTCAGCCACAGCCCGAACCGCCGGCGCAGCCGCGGCCCGATGAGCCAGGCCAGCGCCTCCTCACCGAGCGCCGCCATCCCACCCTCGTCGACGGCCGCAGCCCACTCGGCGAGCAGCTCCCGGCGCCACTCGTGGTGCCGGCAGGCCGTGCACGCCAACACCAGCGACCGGGTGCGCAGCGGGTGGAGCACCCCGATGATCTGGGCCATGACCCCACCCATCGAGGCGCCCATCACGTGGGCGGTCTCCACGCCCTCGGCGTCGAGGACCGCGAGCGCGTCCTCGGCCATGCGGGCCAGGTCGTAGGGCCCCGGGGGGCGGTCGGATCGTCCGACGCCCCGGTTGTCGGGGGCCAGGCACCGGAACCGGCGACCGAAGGCCAGGCGCTGGAGTGCCCAGCCCCGGGAGTCGGCGCCGAGCCCCTGCAGCATCAGCAGCGGCGGTCGGTCGGGGCGGCCGAAGGCGTCGTAGTGGATCCTGACCCCGTCGTCGGTCACGACCTCCGGCACCCACGGCCCCCTTCCGTTCGCGCTCGCGTCCGCGATCGCCCTCGCAGGGTAGCCGCAACCCGCACGCGACCACCACCGCCGGTGTCCCCACCGACACCATTTGTGACCGGCGGCGCGGGCCGGGAGACCGCTCAGGGATCGGCGCCGTCGAGGAGCGCCTGCACGGCGTCGCGGGCCGCCTCGCCGAGCTCTGCGGCGGCCAGCGGGTCGGTCGAGCCGCGGGGCACCCGGCGCGCCAGCGGGCGACCGACCCGCACCCGGAAGGGCCGCAGCGGCAGCCCGAGCGGGCCGCCCGGCCTCACCGCCACGGGGAGCACCCTCACGTCGAGCGCTGCGCGCAGCAGCCCGATGGGCGGGGTGCCGGCGCCCGCCCGCAGCCACGTGGGTCCGAGCGGCACCGCCGCCAGGTGCCCGGCCCGTAACACCGCCGCGAGGTCGGTCGGGTAGGCCGCCACCGCGCCGAGCTTGCGAACGAGGTCACCGACGACGGGCGCCTCGGGCGCGCCGACGATCCGCAACCGCCTGCCGACCGCCCGGCGCACCGCGGTGGCCAGCACCGCCGGCTCCAGGATCCCGAAGCCGCGGTTGGCCACCAGCAGGGCCGAACCCCGTTCGGGAAGTCGCTCGGGATGGTCGACCTCCACCCGGACGGCGGCCTCGACGAGCGGCGCCAGCGCGTCCTGGAGCTGCGGGTCCCCGCCGAACGGGTCGACGGGGTACCGACCCTGCAGACGGCGGGCGAGCGCCGCCAGGGGCGGGCCGAGCCGACCGGTACGGTCGGTGTCGATCCCGAACGGGGGGAGGGCCCGCAGTCCCTCGGTGGCGTTCACACGGCCACCGCCGCCGGCGGGCGCAGCGGCGTGACCGTCGCCCACTCGAAGATCTCCGTGCACACCTCGGTGGTGCTCCGCATCCCGGCCAGGCCGAGGACCGCCTGCGCCTTCGACCCGTCGGCCGTCCGGCCGCGCCGCAGCAGCTCGAGCACGTGGTCGGGGACGGGCGCGCCGGCCACTTCGGCGAGCCGGGTGGCCACCGCCCAGCCCGGTCCGACCACCGGCGCCGGGATCCGCCCGCCCAGCCGCACCGCCTGCCACACCGATGCCGCTCCCGGCCCCACCACGTTGAGCGGCCCGTCGTAGCCCACCAGGATCGCCTGCACCATCGCCCGGGCGGCGTCCTCGGTGTGCAGCAGCGAGAACGTCGGGTCGGCGCAGGCCGGGACCGGCACCACCGGGAGCCGCAGCACCCGTCCCAGCGGGGACGGGACGTGCGACCCGGCCACCGGCGCCTCCCGGATCGCCGCCACCGGGAACCCGTGACGGCGGCCCAGCTCCACCGCCAGGGACTCGACCTCGAGGCACATCCGTCCGTACAGCGTGGTCGGGGCCACCGGGACCGTCTCGTCGGGCACGGCAGGGCGTCCCCGGCCCCGCCCGTACACCACCAGGCCCGAGCGCACCGCCACGCGCTCCAGCCGCCCGGTGCGGGCGGCGGCGCCGAGCGCGGTGACGGTGAACTGGTGGGTCCGGACCGCGGCCTGCCGGGGCACGAGCCGCGAGTGCGGCTCGTAGACCCCGAAGTGCACGAGCGCGTCGGGGGCAAACTCGGTGACGTAGGCCGCGAGACGCTCCCGGTCCGCGGGGTCGATCCGGGCGAAGCCGGCCCGGCGCAGGCGGCGGCGCGGGGGAACGATGTCCACCCCGGTGATCTCGGTGACCTCCGGGTGCTCCTCCAGCAGCTGGCTGACCCGCGTCCCCAGCTCCCCGCCCATCCCGGTGACCAGCACCCGCATCAGCCGGCCTCCCCGGACGGCGAGAGGGGGTCGGAGGTCACCACCAGTGCGCCGGGCTCGGGACGCAGCAGCGGGAACAGGATCACCTCCCGGATGCTGCCCACGCCGGCGAGCAGCATCGCGAGACGATCGACCCCGATGCCCAACCCTCCGCAGGGGGGCATCCCGTACTCCATCGCCCGAAGGTAGTCCTCGTCGAGGTCGTGGGCCTCCACGTCCCCCGCGGCCCGGAGCGCGACCTGCTGCTCGAAGCGTCGACGCTGCTCGACCGGGTCGTTGAGCTCGCTGAAGGCGTTGGCCAGCTCCCGGCCCGCCACGACCGCCTCGAAC
>CALEDW010000239.1 GCA_937949585.1 uncultured Acidimicrobiia bacterium | reverse complement strand
CTACCCGCGCTGGGCCCGCGACGTGAAGCAGGTGCGCGTGCACCGCCGTGACGACGACGGCCGACCGCTCGAGGTGGAGTTCCGGGCCGCGGCGATGGGTCGCAGCACCCGCTACGTGCTCGCCTACGACCTCGGCGGGCTGCCCGGTTCGTTCGCCTGGCACCTCGTGGAGAGCGACCTGCTGCGCGCCCTCGACGGGTCGTACACCTTCGAGCCCGACGGCTCCGGCACCCGGGTCACCTACGATCTCGCGGTCGACCCGAAGATCCCCCTGCCCGGGCTCGTCAAGCGGCGCGCCGCGGGGCTGATCATCGGGACCGCGCTGCGGGAGCTGAAGAAGGAGGTCGAGCGTGGCGATGCGTGACCCCGGCCGGCCGGGCCGCAACCCGTTCTTCGACCTCGGTGCCTACGGCCGCGACGAGCTGGGACGGGACGAGCCGCCGCTCGGCGACGCCCCCGGCTTCGACGCCCCGGGTTCCGGCGCCTCGACGCCCGGGTTCGGGCCGTTCGCCGAGGGGGCCGGTGCCGCGGGGGCGGCGGCGTCGCTCGTCGACGGGTTGTTCTGCGCGCTCGCCGAGGCCTCGCCCGAGGCGGCCGAGCACCTCGTCACCGCCGCCCACGAGATGGTGCTGGCGGTGAAGGTGATCGTCGACGCCGCCGAGTCCGCGCTGGGCGAGCACCGCCGGGCCCTCGGCGACGGCCGCCACGGTGATGACCGGGAGGTCCGCCTGCGGCCGGTCGGCGAGGAGTGAGCACCGCCGCGCCCGCGACGGGCCGGGCGCCGGCCCGGGCGGTCGGGGTCGACATCGGCGGCACGAAGGTCCTCGCCGCGCTCGTCGACACCGCCGGCGCGGTGCTGGCCGAGGAGCGGGTCGCGTCCCCGCACGACTGGGACGGCATACGCGACGTGGTGGTGGATCTCGTCGGGTCGTTGCGGACCGCACCGGAGGCCGCCGGCGGCGTCGCCGGGGTCGGGGTCGGTGCGGCGGGGATGGTGGACCTCGACGGGGTCATCCACTACGCCCCCAACGTGCCGGGGTTCCGCAAGGTGCCGGTGCGGGCCGAGCTCGAGGCTGCGCTCGGCTGTCCGGTGGTGGTCGACAACGACGCCAACGTCGCCGCGCTCGCCGAGGCGCGTCTCGGCGCGGCCCGGGGTTTGCGGCACGCGATCGTCATCACCCTCGGCACCGGCGTCGGGGGCGGGATCCTCGTCGACGGGCGGGTGCTGCGCGGCGGGCACGGCTTCGCCGCCGAGGTCGGCCACTTCCAGATCGACCCGGACGGGCCGCTGTGCGCCTGCGGGGAGATCGGCCACTGGGAAACCCTGGCCTCGGGCTCCGCGCTCGGTGAGCTCGCCCGGCGCACCGTGGCGGCGGGGCGGGGCCGGGCGATCCTCGCCGCGGCCGGCGGCGACCCCGGTGCGGTGACCGGTGAGCACGTGAGCGCCGCGGCGCACGGCGGCGACCCCGAGGCGCTGGCGGTCGTCGACCGCTACGCCTACCAGGTCGCGATCGGACTCGTCGGGCTGGCCAACATCTTCGACCCCGAGCTCATCGCGATCGCCGGTGGGCTGGTGAACGACGGCGACCTGTACCTGAGGCCGATCCGCGCCCACTTCCTCGGGCACATCGAGGGCGCCGCCTACCGGCCCGCCCCCGCCATCGTCCCGGCGGCGCTGGGGGAGCGGGCCGGGGTGATCGGCGCCGCGCTCGCGGTCATCGAGGCCCACGCCCGGCCCGAGAACCGGCCGGGGGTTGGGGGGTGAAGGTCGGCCTGGCGCTCCCGTCGTTCGTCGACGACCCCGAGGTGCCGATCCGGGTGGCCCGCGCCGCCGACGACGCCGGGCTCGACGGCGTGTTCGTGTACGACCACTTGTTCCGCGCCGCCGCCGACGGGACCCGCCGCCCTGCCCTGGAGTGTCTCACGCTCCTCGGGGCGCTGGCGGTCGAGACCCGGCGGATCACCCTCGGCACTTTGGTGGTGCGGGCGACGTTGCGGCCCCCGGCCACCCTGGCCGCCTCGCTCGACACCGTTCGGCGGATCGCCGGCGACCGGCTCGTCGTCGGCGTCGGGGCCGGCGACCGCCAGAGCGTCGCGGAGATGGAGGAGTTCGGCCTGGGCTTCGGCACCCTCGGCGAGCGCCTCGCCGCCCTCGCCGCCACCTGCGACGCGCTCGGCGAACGGGACCTGCCGGTCTGGGTGGGCGGCAGCGCCCGCCACGTCGGGCCGGTGGCGGTCGCCCACGCCCGGGGCTGGAACCGCTGGGGTGTCGGCGTCGAGCGCTTCGCCGCCGAGCGCGAGGCGCTCGGACCGCTGCCGGCCGGGTTCGCCCTCACCTGGGGCGGGCTCGTGGCGCTCGGCGCCGACCGGGACACCGCCGAGGCCAAGGCGGTGCGCCTCGGCGCCGGACCCGACGTCCTCGTGGGGGACCCGGCCGCGGTGGCCGATGCCCTCCGGCCGTTCGCCGACGCCGGGGCCGCATGGGCGATCCTCGGGCCGCTCGACTCCTCCGAGGAGGCCAACGCGGCGCTCGCCGCCGAGATCGCCGCCCGCTGCTGAGCGCCCCGGCCGCCGGCGATCCCCGGATGGCGGGGCTCCGGTGCCGCTGCGCCACCGCGGGCGCCGGCCCTGCTCCGGTGGCGCCGGGCCGAATAGAACACGTTTCACTTACACTCGCCGACCGTGCGCACCCCGATCTGCGACCGTCTCGACATCGAGTTCCCGATCTTCGCCTTCAGCCACTGCCGTGACGTGGTCGCGGCGGTGAGCCGCGCCGGGGGGTTCGGGGTGCTCGGCGCCCTCTACTTCACCCCCGCGGAGCTGGAGGTGGAGCTGGCCTGGATCGACGAGCACGTCGACGGGCGCCCCTACGGCGTCGACCTCGTGATGCCGGCGAACCTGCTCGAGGCGGCCCGGGACACCGGCCTCGATCCCGAGCGCCTCGAGGAGCAGCTCGAGGCCATGATCCCGGCCGAGCACCGGGAGTTCGTCGAGAAGGTCCTGGCCGAGTACGGCGTGCCACCGCTGCCCGACGACCTGGAGCGACCCCACCACCTGCTCGGCTGGACCGACACCACCGGCCGGTCCCAGCTCGACGTCGCGCTGCGCCACCCCGCCCGGATGCTCGTGAACGCGCTCGGCCCGCCGCCGCCCGACGTGGTGCGCCTCGCCCACGAGCACGGGCTGCTCGTCGGTGCGCTCGCCAGCACCGTGCGCCACGCCCGCAAGCACCGCGACAACGGCGTCGACGTCGTGATCGCCCAGGGCACCGAGGCCGGCGGGCACACCGGCGAGGTGGCTTCCATCGTGCTCTGGCCCGAGGTGGTGGAGGCCGTCGGTGACGACGTGGCGGTCCTCGCCGCCGGCGGGATCGGGCGCGGTTCCCAGGTCGCGGCCGCGCTGGCGATGGGCTGCCAGGGGGTCTGGACCGGCTCGATCTGGCTCACCGTGGCCGAGGCCGACACGGTGCCGGTCGCCCTCGAGAAGCTCCTGGCCGCCGACTCCACCGACACCGTGCGGTCCCGGGTGTTGACCGGCAAGCCGGCCCGCCAGCTGCGCACCGCCTGGACCGACGCCTGGGAGCGGCCCGACTCGCCGGGCTACCTGCCGATGCCGCTGCAGTTCATGCTCGTCGCCGACGCGTTCGCGCGCATCAACCGCTCCCAGCATCCCGAGCTCACCGGGTTCCCCGTCGGCCAGATCGTCGGGTCGATGCGACGAGTCCGCCCGGTGCGCGAGGTGATGTTCGACCTCGTCGATGAGGCGGTCACGACCATGCAGCGTCTGGGGGCGATGTCCACTGGGTGATGACGCGCCGGATCCATACGGTGCGCTCCCGAATCGGTTGCGAGCGCAGGCCGTAGATCGGGCACGCCTGCCTTGACACGTGCGGGGGGTTAGCCTTCAGGTTGTCCCCAGGCGTCATCATCGGCGGATTCGCTGGCCGGTGTGGTCGTCCTGATGTGTGGGGTGCTTGTCCCCGCGGTTCCTGCTCACGCTGTGGCTGACTTCAATACGTTCACCTTCAACGTCGCTCGCGGTAACAGTGCATACCGAGAGCAGCCGAATCACCATCGAGCGAGAGGCCCCCCGTTCCTGGGGGAGACCTTCGGTTCGCTCATCCCGCTCTCCGACGCCCGGTTCGTCGTGCCGGGTCGCGCCTGGCGGCGCGATGCCACCCTGACCCTGCCTCCCACGGGCCTGCTCGTCGACCTGCGCACCTGGGTCGAACAGCGGGCGGGGCCGCCCGGTCGGTAGCGCCGCTCGGCACGGTCCTCCGGCCCCCGCCGCGTATGCCAACCCGTCGAGAGGTAGAGCACGCGCGCCGTGCCGGGCGATTCGCCGACCGATGAACGGGGGGCGGGTTCACGTCACGGTTCGCTCGGTCTCGGCCCGGCGCCGGGTCGGCACCCGTGCTCAGGCGCCGTCGCTGCGGCTGCGGCGCGCCGCGAAGTAGCGGGCGGCCCGCTCCGGGCCGATCGTCACGAACAGGCCCTCTGCGGTCGCGCACCGTTGCCCGTCGGCGTGCAGTTCGCCGGTGGTGACCGTCCGGCGACCGCTGAAGTGGTCGACGGCGGCGCGGATGGTCACCGGGGTGTGCAGGGGAGTGGGCCGGTGGTAGTGCACGCCGAGCCGGGCCGTCATGCCCGGGCGCCCCGCGACGATGTTGGCCATGCCGAGCACCTCGTCGAAGGCCAGGGCGATCCAGCCGCCGTGCACGTAGCCCGGTGGACCCTCGTAGGGCGCCCCGAACGTTCCGGTCGCCTCCAGGCCCTCGGTCCCGGCGCGCCAGGCGAACGGCGGGGCCAGCGGCGACGCCACCCCGACGAGCGGGGAACGGGGCAGGTAGTCGGCGTGGCCCGCAACGGCCTCGGTGCGCGCCCGCTCGCCGCGTCCCGCGCCGACGTCGACGCCGAGGCGCGCGGCCAGCTCCTCGAGATGGGTCGCGGCGGCGTCGAGGTCGGTGTCGGCGAGGTCCGGCGCGGCCACGATGGCGGCGTCCACCAGGGCGCGCACCGCCTCGACGAAGCGGCGCCGCCCCGCACCCACCGGCCCGACGGACGATCCGTCGGCGAGCGGTGGCTCTCCCGGGGCCGACACCGGGATCGCCGGAGGCGCGCCGGGGCCGGTGGGCTCGGGGCGCGGCGGTTCGCCCGGCGGCGGGCTCGGCGGGGGCTTCACCGGCCGGTGAAGGTCGGGGGACGCTTCTCGGCGAAGGCCCGGGCGCCCTCCTGGGCGTCCTCGCTGGCCAGGATCTCCCAGCCGATGCGGTCCTGGACCGCCATCGCCTCGGCGTCGGGGAGGCCTTCGGTCTCCCGCCAGGCCCGCAGGATCGCCTGGGTGGACAGCGGCGCGCAGGCCGCCACCTGTTCCGCCACCGCCCGCGCCGCCGCCAGCGCCGTGCCGTCGGGCACGACCCGACCGATGAGCCCGATCGCCATCGCCTCCCGGGCGCTCACCGCCCGCGCCGACAGCAGGATGTCCATGGCGATCGTGTAAGGGATCTGGCGGGGGAGGCGCACCGCCGAGCCGCCGAGCGGGAACAGCCCCCGCCGGGCCTCCCACACCCCGAAGGTCGCCGACTCCCCGGCGATACGGATGTCGGTGCCCTGGAGCATCTCGGTGCCGCCGGCCACCGCGTAACCCTCCACCGCGGCGATGAGGGGCTTGGGGCAGCGCCAGTCCCGCAGGAGCGCCTTCCAGTGCAGGTCCTGCTCCTCGGCCATGCGCCGGCGTACCCGCTCGTCGTCGGAGGGACGGCCCATGGCCTTGAGGTCGGCGCCGGAGGAGAAGTGGCCCCCGGCGCCGGTGAGGATCCCGACCCGCACCTCGGGGGTGGCCGCCACGTACTCGAACCCGTCG
>CALEDW010000238.1 GCA_937949585.1 uncultured Acidimicrobiia bacterium | reverse complement strand
CCGAGCTGGCCCGCCGGCATCGACTGCGTGGAGATCCATGCCGCGCACGGCTACCTCCTCTCCAGCTTCTGCTCCCCGGCTCAGAACCGGCGGCGGGACCGCTGGGGCGGTTCCGCCGAGGCCAGGAGTCGCTTGGCGGTCGAGGTGGTCCGCGCCGTGAAGGCAGAGGCCGGGGCCGACGCGATCCACGTGTCCGCCTACGGCGACCCGACCTCGGCGGTGGCGTTCACCGACGGCCCGTTGCCCTGGCGGCCGGGCCAGTACCTCGCGGAGGTGCGCACCGTGCGCCGTCAACCCGTTGCTGGGCCGACGGCACCGCAGCGCGGGCTGGGATCGGCCCGCCGCCCGGATCCGACGGGTGGTGGTGGTGGGCGGCGGTCCTGCCGGACTGGAGTGCGCCCGCGTCGCCGCGCTCCGGGGGCACGCCGTCGTGGTGCTGGAACGCGACGCCGTCGCCGGCGGCGCCCTCCTCGGGGCCGCCCTCGCGCACCCCCCGATGGGCGAGTTGGCCCGGCGGCTCGTCGAGGCGGCGCTCGCCGCAGGCGCCGAGGTGCGTACGGGGATCGAGGCCACCCCCGAGGTCGTCGCCGGTCTTCTGGCCGACGACGTCGTGATCGCCACCGGTGCGCACCACGGGCTCCCGGGGTTGCCGGGCGTGGGCGCAGGGCGACCCCGACCCCGGGTCTGGAGCCTCGCCGACCTGCGGCGTCGGGGACTGCCGGTGGGTCCCCGTGTGGTGGTGGTCGGGCACGGCGGCCCGGCGCTCGTGCTCGCCGTGGCCCTGAGCCGCCGTGCTCGTGTGGGACTTGCGTGCACCGCCGCCGCCGCGGGTCTCGGTCTCGCCCATCCCCGCCGGGCGCGCCTGGTGTTCGAGGGACGCCGCCGGGGCCTGGTGATCCACACCCGGGTCGAGGCCCGCTCGCTCACGCCCGTCGGTCTCGTCGTGCGGGACCCGCTCGGGCCGGACCGGGTACTGGAGGCCGACGACGTGGTGTTCGCCGACCCGCCGGCCGCAGGTGTCTCCCGACCCGGCGATCCCTGGACGGAGGCGTTCGCACCCGGCCCGGTCGCCCCGCGGCTCCACCTGGTCGGCGACGTGATCGGCCCCGGGGGTCTGGAGGCCGCGATCCGCTCGGGGTTCGACGTCGGCGCTGCGCTCTGACGCCGTCGCCTCGAGACACAGGTAAGGCTACCCTTCATCTGTGGCCGTCGACGTCGACACACCCACCGAGCTCCCCCTCGACGCGCACCGTCGGTCGCGCGACCCGGCGGCGGTCGTGGTGTTGCAGGGACTGCGCAAGTCCTACGGCGAGGTGCGGGCGGTCGACGGGGTCGACCTGGCCGTCAGGGCCGGGGAGGTCCTGGCGCTGCTCGGACCCAGCGGGTGCGGCAAGACCACGACCCTCCGCCTCATCGCCGGCTTCGAGCGACCCGATGCGGGCACGGTCGCGCTCGGCGGGATGGTGGTCGCCGGAGCGGACCGGTTCGTGCCGCCGGAGCGGCGACGGGTGGGGGTGGTGTTCCAGGACTTCGCCCTCTTCGGGCACCTCAGCGTGGCCGGCAACGTGGGGTACGGAGTGCGCGACCGGCGTCGGCGCGGGGCGCGGGTGGCCGAGCTCCTCGAGCTCGTCGGTCTCGCCGACCTGGCGTCACGGCGCCCGGCCGAGCTGTCGGGCGGCCAACAGCAGCGGGTCGCGCTCGCCCGGGCCCTGGCCCCCCGACCCGAGGTGATCCTGCTCGACGAGCCCTTCTCCAACCTCGACGCGGCGCTTCGGGGGCGGGTCCGTCGTGACGTACGGGAGATCCTCGGGGCGGCGGGCGCCACCGCGCTGTTCGTGACCCACGACCAGGAGGAGGCGTTGAGTCTGGCCGACCGGGTGGCGGTCATGCGGGACGGGCGCATCCTCCAGGTCGACACGCCGGCGCGCCTCTACACCCACCCCGCCGACCCGTTCGTGGCCACCTTCGTCGGCGACGCCGACGTGCTGCCGGGTCGGGCCGACGGGTCGTCGGTCGAGACGCCGATCGGGGTGCTGCGGTCGGTCGAGGCGACGAGCGGACCGGTGACGGTGGTGCTCCGACCCGAACGGGTGCGGATCTGGCTGGACGGCACGGGAATCGGGACCGTGCGCCGCGTGGAGTACTTCGGGCACGATCAGCTGGTGGAGGTGGAGCTCGGCGGGGGCGTGCACCTGCGTTCCCGGCTCGGTCCCGACCGGGACTTCGTCCCCGGCGACCGGGTCTCCTTGGCGGTGGCGGGCGAGGTCCACGCCTTCCCGGCCCCAGAAGGCCTCGCTGCGGATTAGGTTAGGAAAACTTTACGACCGGCGGCGCGTTGTGCCACCATCGGTGCATGCCCGCCACGCGCCTCCGTACACAGCGACGGTTCCTCCGGGCCCCTGCGGCGGTCCTGACCATCGTGGTGATCGCCGCCGCCCTCACCGGCTGCGGCTCCGGCGGTGGGGAACGCATCACCGTGTACTCCGGGCGCAACGCCGAGCTCATCGGCCCGCTCCTGGAGCGCTTCGCCCGGCGGACCGGGATCTCGGTGGACGTGCGTTACGGGGAATCGGCCGACCTGGCCCTCCTGCTCGGTGAGGAGCGGGATCGCAGCCCGGCCGACGTGTTCATCTCACAGAGCCCGGGTGCCATGGGCTACGTCGACGGGAGGCGGCTCCTGCGCCGCCTCCCCGACCGGATCCTCGATCGCGTCCCGGCCCGCTTCCGAGCCCGGGACGGCGACTGGGTGGGTCTGTCGGGGCGGGTTCGGGTGTTGGTCTACAACCGGGATCGGCTCACCGTGTCGCAGCTGCCCGTCTCGGTGCTCGACCTCACCGATCCCCGGTGGCGGGGGCGGGTGGGGATCGCTCCGACGAACGCGTCGTTCCAGGACTTCGTCACGGCGCTCCGCACCCTCATCGGGGAGGACCGCACCCGGCGGTGGCTGGAAGGGTTGCGGGCCAACGACGTGCGTACCTACGCCAACAACGTGGCCATCGTCGAGGCCGTCGGTCGCGGGGAGGTCGACCTCGGGCTCGTGAACCACTACTACAACGAGCGGGCCAAGGCCGAGAACCCCGGGGTGCGCAGCGAGAACCACCTGTTCCCGGCCGGCGACCCCGGTACGCTCATCCTCGTCACCGCCGCCGGTGTGCTGCGCACCGCGTCGAACCCGGCCGCCGCCGAGCGCCTCGTCGCCTTCCTGCTCTCCCGTGGCGCCCAGGAGTTCTTCGCCGCCGAGACGTTCGAGTACCCGCTCGCCGCCGGCGTGGACCCGGCGGTGGAGGACCTGCCGCCGCTGGCGGACATCGCCGCGCCGGACGTCGCCTTCGACGCGCTGGGTGACGAGCTGGCCCGTACCCGGCGGCTCATCCGCCGGGCCGGGCTCGAGGGATGACCGGCCGCCGGGCGCCCCGATCGCTGGCGGCACTGGGGGTCGCGGTCGGGCTGGCGTTCGCCCTGCCGTTCGGTTCGCTCGTGGTCCGGACGGCCGCCGACCCGGCCGCCTTCACCCGTCGCCTGGGCTCCGAGGAGCTCGTCGGGCCGCTGCTGCGGACGGTGACCTTGGCGGGCCTGAGCTCGCTCGGCGCCGCCGTGCTCGGCGTCGCCGTCGCCTGGTGCCTGGTGCGCACCGACGTACCGGCTCGGCGAGTCCTCGGGGTTGCGGCGGCCCTCCCGCTCGTCCTCCCGTCGTTCGTCGCGGCGTTCGCCTGGATCTCCGTGTTCGCCGAGGGGGGGCTGCTCCAAGAGCTGCTCGGCTTCGGGCGATCGTGGCGGCTGCGGGGTCTCGGGCCCGCCGTGGTGATCCTGACCCTCATCTCCTACCCCTACGTCTACCTGCCGGTGGCGGCGCGCCTGGCCGGTCTGCCCCGGTCGGTGGAGGAGAGCGCCCGGGCATTGGGTGCCGGGCCGGTCCGGGTGTTCGCCACGGTGGTGCTGCCCGGGATCCGCTCGGCGGTGGCCGCGGGGACCTTGCTGGTCTTCCTCTACGGCGTGAGCGAGTTCGGGGCCGTCTCGCTGCTGCGCTACGACACGCTGACCCTGCGCATCTTCGCCACCCGGCTGCTCGAGCCGGAAGCGGCACGGGTGATGAGCCTGGTGCTCGGCGTCCTGGCCCTGGTCGTGGTCGCCGCCGAGCGGCGGGTCGCCGCCCGGGCACGCCGGAGCGAACCGGTGGCGGCCGGGGGGCCCCCGGCGGTGGCCCGTCTCAGGTTCGGGCGTGCGCCGGTCGTCGCCTTCCTCGTGGGGGTGGTGGCCGTGGCGCTGGTGGTCCCCGTCGCCGTGCTCGCCCGCTGGGCGGCCCGGGGTCTGGCCGGCGGGCGTGACCTGCTCGGTCGAGGCGCCGGCCTCGGGGAGCTCGCCGGACCGACCGCCCAGACGGTGGGGTTGGCCGTGGTCTCGGCCGCCGCCGCGGTGGCGGTCGTGCTCCCGGTCGCCTACCTCACCCGGCGTTTCCGGGCCCGCACCGGCGAGGTGGCCAACCTGTTCGTGGTGGCCGGGTTCGCCCTTCCCGGCCTGGTCCTGGCCCTGTCGCTCGTCACCCTCACCCTGCGGGCGCCGCTGCTCGATGCGCTCTACCAGACGGTGCCGCTCCTGGTGTTCGCCTACGTGGTGCACTTCGGGGCCCAGGCCCTGCGGGCCGGGGAGGTTGCGGTGGAAGCCGTGCCGGAGCGGCTGCGCGAGGCCGCCCGGTCGTTGGGGGCGGGGAGGTTGCGGCGTTTCGCCACCGTCGAGGTGCCGCTCATGGCACCGATGTTGGCGGCCGGTGCCGGGTTGGTGCTGCTGTCGGTGGCCAAGGAGCTGCCGGCGACGCTGCTGCTCGCCCCGATCGGTGTCGACACCCTGGCGGTGCGGATCTGGAGCGCGGCGGCAGAGGGGTTCTTCGCTCGGGCGGGCCTGGCCGGCCTGGTGCTGGTGGCCGTCTCGGGGCTGCTCACCTGGTGGGTGACGATCCGCCGGGTCGAGCACCTGCGGGGCTGAAGGGGGACGTTTCGTGGTGGTGACGGCGGAAGGAGGCCGGTGATGCGTGTGGAACCGATCGGTGGCGGTGGAAGGGTGAGGCCGGCCGGGGTCCGGGACGGCCTGCGGAGGGCCGTGTTGCTCCCCGTGCTGGTGGTGGCGCTCGCCGGGCTCGGGGCCTGCGGCGGCGACGACGGGGCGCAGGTGCGCACGATCGGTGACGGCACGGGTACCGGCACCGGGACGGGTACCGGCACCGGTACCGGCACCGGGACGGGGACCGCGACGGGGACCGGCGTCGCCCGCTGCGAACCGGTGGGTGACATCTCCACGGCGGACACCCGGGTGAACGTGACGCTCGACGAATGGG
The DNA here is from genome assembly GCA_937949585.1 of uncultured Acidimicrobiia bacterium. Taxonomy (GTDB): domain Bacteria; phylum Actinomycetota; class Acidimicrobiia; order IMCC26256; family CALEDW01; genus CALEDW01. The sequence goes on along the minus strand of CALEDW010000238.1, from coordinate 5,766 downwards.
TGATCACCCTCGATCGCAGCGAGGTGCCGGCGGGACGGGTCGGTTTCATCGCCGAGAACGTGGGTGAGGAACCCCACGAGCTGGCGATCATCCGCGGCGAACCGAACGCCCTGCCGATCCGCGACGGGGTGCTCGACGAGGAGGCCCTCCCGGACGGCGACTTCATCGGCGAGATCGAGGCGTTCCCACCCAAGGAGACCTGCGAAGGGGTCTTCGAGCTCACGCCCGGCACCTACACCCTGGCGTGCCTCATCATCGAGGAGCACGACGGCGAGGAGGTCAACCACCTCGCCGAGGGCATGCTCACCACGCTCACGGTCCGGTGAGCGAGGATGCAGCCCGGCCTGCTCCGCTGCGGAGAGCGGGTGACGGGAATCGAACCCGCGTTCTCAGCTTGGGAAGCTGATGTTCTGCCTCTGAACTACACCCGCAGGGACCCGGCATTGTAGGCGCCGCGCCGCCGGACCGTGGTCGTGCGGACCCGGTCGGCACCGGGAGGCAGCGCAGTGCCGCCGTAGGCTCCGGGGCGTGATCCTCTCCGACCACACGATCCGCGAGGAGCTCGCCGCCGGGCGCATCGGCATCGAGCCGTTGGACGACCGCAGCATCCAACCCTCGTCGGTCGACCTGCGGGTCGACCGCTACTTCCGGGTGTTCCGCAACGACACCACCCCGTTCATCGACCCGAAGGAGCCTCACGAGGACCTCACCGAGCTGGTGGAGGTCGACGGCGAGCGGGCCTTCATCCTCCACCCCGGTGAGTTCGTCCTGGGCTCGACCCTCGAACGGGTGCGGCTCCCCGAGGACCTCGTCGCCCGTCTCGAGGGCAAGAGCTCCCTCGGGCGGCTCGGCCTGCTCATCCACTCCACGGCCGGGTTCGTCGACGCCGGCTGGGACGGGCACCTCACCCTCGAGCTGTCGAACGTGGCCAACCTGCCGATCGCGATCTACCCCGGCATGAAGATCGGCCAGATCAGCTTCCTGCGCATGACCACCCCCGCCGAGCGGCCCTACGGGAGCCGCGGGGTCGGCTCGAAGTACCAGGGCCAGCGGGGCCCCACCCCCAGTCGCTCCTACCTCAACTTCGCCCGCGACGACGGGCACCGTGACGAACCGGCGGCGCCGCCGGTCGGCTAGGGCCTGGAGGTCCCGAGGGCTTCCACCAGCAGCTCGGCGATGTCCTGGACCACCACGTCGTCCCGACCCTCGCCTTTCACCCCGTCGTCGAGCATGACCCAGCAGAAGGGGCAGGCCACCGCGATGCGGGTGGCACCGGTGCGCAGCGCCTCCTGGGCCCGCTCGACGTTCACCTTCTTGCCGACCGTCTCCTCCATCCACATGCGGGCCCCACCGGCCCCGCAGCACATGCCCCGCGTGCCGTTGCGGGGCATCTCCACCAGGTCGATCCCGGCCAGGGAGCCGACCACCTTGCGGGGGGCGAGGTACACGTCGTTGTGGCGACCCAGGTAGCAGGAGTCGTGGTAGGTCACCCGCTCGGCCAGGGTGGCGCCGGCGAGCGACAGCCGCCCGTCGGCGATGAGCTCCATGAGCAGCTGCGAGTGGTGCACGACCTCGTAGCGGCCGCCGAGCTGGGGGTACTCGTTGCGCAGCGTGTTGAAGCAGTGGGGGCACTGGGTGATGATCTTGCGCACCCCGAGCCCGTCGAGCGCCTCGATGTTCTGGGCCGCCAGCATCTGGAAGATGTACTCGTTGCCCGAACGCCGGGCGCTGTCGCCGGTGCACAGCTCCGACGGGCCGAGGATCGCGAAGTCGAGGCCCGCCCGCGCCAAGAGCTGGGCGATGGCCCGGCTGGCCTTCTTGTTCCGGTCGTCGAAGGAGCCGGCGCACCCGACCCAGTAGAGGTACTCGGCGTCGAGCGGGCCCGAGCCGGGCTCCACGACCCGCACGCCGAGGTCGCCGACCCAGTCGGCGCGGTCCCCCTGGTTGAGGCCGTAGACGTTGCCGGAGTTCTCCATCGACCGGTAGACGTTGCCGAGCGAGGACGGGAAGTTGCTCTCCATGAGCACCAGGTAGCGGCGCATGTCGAGGATCTTGTCGAGGATCTCGATGTTCACCGGGCAGATCTCGTCGCAGGCCTTGCAGGAGGTACATGCCCACAGCTCTTCGGGGGTGATGCGCTCGAAGAGCGAGTCGGCGCTCACGGTGATCTCCCGGTCGACCCCCACCGGGGGAGACACCCTCGGGGTGCCGGTGGCGGTCATCACCTCGCCGGTCTTCAGCACGATCTCGCGGGGGTCGAGCGGCTTGCCGGTGGCGTGCGCGGGGCACACCGAGGTGCAGCGGCCGCAGATCGTGCAGGCCTCCGTGTCGAAGAGCTGCTTCCAGGTGAAGTCCTCGACGGTGGAGGCCCCGAAGGTCTCCAGTTCGGTCTCCATGAGGTTGGGCATCGGCGACATCGCCCCCTTGGGGCGGGGCCGGTCGCGCCAGTACATGTTCATCGGGCTGGTGAACATGTGGCGCAGCATCGTCGTGGGCAGGATCACCAGGAATGCGAGGAAGCTCACCACGTGCGCACCCCAGAGCCAGCGGTGGGTGTCACGCAGGGTGCCGGCACCCCAGCCCTCGACGAGCCCCGAGAGCCCCCAGCCCACGAACGACCACCGCTCGAAGGCGGGGCGGCCGGCGAGGGCGATGCGGGCCCCCTCCACGAGGAACCCGGTGATCCCGATGGCGAAGAACACCACCAGGATCACGAGGTGCTCCGGCTTGGTCTTGATGCGGATGCGGTAGGGCCGGACCCCGTAGCGGCGCAGGAACGCCCAGGTCAGCCCGGCGAGGAAGACGATTCCGGCCAGGTCGGCCACGAACGAGTAGCCCTGGTAGGTGCGGCCGTGGAGGAACTTCCACCCGTCCGGGATCTGGTGGTCGATCTCGAGCAGGACGGTGGCGGCGAACAGCACCAGGAACCCGAAGTAGATGAGGCTGTGCATCACGCCGGCCGCCGGGTCGCGCAGGAGGGTGCGCATCCAGACCCCGCGGCGGAAGTCCTCCATCCGGCGCCGGGCGTTGGCCCGGGTGGTGCGGCGGTCGTCGGGCCGGCCGCGCTCCACGTTGCGCAGGCGAAGTGAGCTGAGCCAGGCCACCAGGAACAGCCCGGCGGCGGCGGCGGCGTAGAACGCCACCTTCAGCGGCGTCGGGACGTTCCCGAACACCTTCCTGGAGATCGGGGAGGTCTCCTCCCAGCCGGTGAGCTCCGGCAGGATCCCTGAGGCGAGCGTCCCGGCGGCGGCCAGCGCCCCGACGAGGAGCACCAGCTGGTGGGGGCGGGGAAGGAGGCGCCGCCCGGCGGACGACTCGGGGGCCGGCCGGGCGTGTTCGTCGGCGGCGTGCACGGGCGGGACGCTACCGCGCCCGCGCGCTACTGCACCGACTTGGCGTCGGCCTCCCGGAGGCGGCGGGCCATCCCGGCGAGCAGCTTGCGGGCGAAGCCCGGGACCTCGTCGATGATCCCGGCGAACTCACGCTGGCCGAGCACCACGAGCTCCATCGGCGTCTCGGCGACCACGGTGGCGTTGCGGGGCGCCTTGTCGAGCAGGGCGAGCTCCCCGAAGGAGTCGCCGGGCCCGAGGGTGGCCACCTTCCGTCCCCGCCGGCTCACGCGGGCCCGCCCGGAGACGATCACGAAGAACTCCGAGCCGGTGGCGCCTTCCCGGACCAGCACCTTGCCGGCCGGGACCTCGATGTCCTCGCCCCGGCGGGCGATGAGGGCCAGCTCCCGTCGGGAGAGGGCCGAGAACAGGGGGACCTCGGCGAGGTGGTCGAGGAACGCGTCGCGGCGAGCCATGTCCGCATCGTAGGCCCGCGGCCGGGGGCGGGGAAGGGTCCATCGTCAGGTCGGGCGGCCCGGCCGGGAATGCCGGGCCCCCGGATAGGGTTGAGTACCGCAGACTCAAGAAACGACGCACCGCAGCGCGCAGGGCGCCGGCCCGCGACCGAGGAGGACAGCACAGCATGGCCAAGGCCGTCGGCATCGATCTCGGGACCACCAACTCGGTGGTCGCCACCCTGGAGGCGGGCGAGCCCGTCGTCATCCCCAACTCGGAGGGCGCCCGGACCACCCCGTCGGTGGTGAGCTTCGACAAGACCACCGGGGAGGTGCGGGTCGGCCGGGCGGCGAAGAACCAGGCGATCCTCAACCCCGACCGCACCATTCGGTCGGTGAAGCGCCACATGGGCACCTCGTGGACGATCGACATCGACGGCAAGCGCTACACGCCCCAGGAGATCTCCGCCCGCATCCTCCAGAAGTTGAAGCGGGACGCAGAGGCCTACCTCGGCGACAGTGTGGCCCAGGCCGTGATCACCGTTCCCGCCTACTTCGACGACGCGCAGCGCCAGGCCACCAAGGAAGCCGGTGAGATCGCCGGGCTGGAGGTGCTGCGGATCATCAACGAGCCCACCGCCGCCGCCCTGGCCTACGGCCTCGACAAGGAACAGGACATGACGATCCTGGTCTTCGACCTGGGTGGGGGCACCTTCGACGTGTCGATCCTCGACCTCGGCGAAGGGGTGTTCGAGGTCAAGGCCACCGCCGGCAACACGCACCTCGGCGGCGACGACTGGGACCAGCGGATCATCGACTGGATGGTCCGGGAGTTCAGGTCCGCCCACGGGGTCGACCTCTCGGCGGACAAGAGCGCGATGCAGCGGCTCAAGGACAAGGCCGAAGAGGCGAAGATCGCCCTGAGCGAGAGCCAGACCACCGAGATCAACATCCCGTTCATCACGGCGACCGCGGAGGGTCCGCTGCACCTGGAGATGACCCTCACCCGGGCGAAGTTCCAGGAGCTCACCCACGACCTCATCGAGTCCCTCCGGGGGCCGTTCGAGCAGGCGATCCGCGACGCCGGGCTCTCCAAGGGCCAGATCGACAGGGTGCTGCTCGTCGGGGGGTCCACGCGGATGCCGGCGGTCCAGGACCTGGTCCGTGAGCTCACCGGGCGCGAGGGGGATCGGGGGATCAACCCCGACGAGGCCGTCGCGATCGGTGCCGCCATCCAGGCCGGGGTGCTGAAGGGAGAGGTCAAGGACGTCCTGCTCCTCGACGTGACGCCGCTGTCGCTGGGGATCGAGACGAAAGGCGGCGTGATGTCGCGTCTCATCGAGCGCAACACGACCATCCCCACCAAGCGGTCCCAGATCTTCACCACCGCCGAGGACAACCAGCCCTCGGTGCAGATCAAGGTGCTGCAGGGCGAGAGCGAGATGGCCGACCGCAACCGGCTCCTCGGGACCTTCGAGCTCGTGGGGATCCCGCCGGCTCCACGGGGCGTGCCGCAGATCGAGGTGACCTTCGACATCGACGCCAACGGGATCGTGCACGTGTCGGCCAAGGATCTCGGCACCGGCAAGGAGCAGGCGATGACGATCACCGGCGGGACCGCGCTCTCCAAGGACGAGATCGAGCGGATGATCCGCGACGCCGAGGCGCACGCCGAGGAGGACCGCCGGCGCCGGGAGGAGGCCGAGACCCGCAACAACGCCGAGAACCTGGTGTTCCAGACCGAGAAGCTGCTCAAGGAACAGGGTGAGCGTGTCGAAGCGGCCGAGCGGGAGAAGATCACCTCGGCCCTGGAGGCGCTCCGCCGGGCCCTGTCGGGCAGCGACGTCGAGGCGATCCGGCGCGCCCACGACGCCCTCGTGGCGGCCAGCCAGGAGTTCGCGCAGCGCCTCTACGCCGCCGGTGCCGGCGCCGCGGCCGGCGACGGTCCGGCCGGTCGGGCCGGGGGCGGCACCGCCGGCGGC
>CALEDW010000237.1 GCA_937949585.1 uncultured Acidimicrobiia bacterium | reverse complement strand
CGGGCTGGCCGCGCTCGCCGTGGGTGCCGCATCGGTGCAGACGCTGGCGCGGGCCGGCCGGCTCCACGGCGGCGATCACCTGGACCGGGCCCGGCTCGACGGGGTGTTCGCCGGTCCGAGGCCCACCATGCCCGAGGTGTTCTGAGGCGCCCTCCCGGTCCTCAGATCGACTCGGCGGCCCGGCGCAGGGCCCGGGCGGCGATCACCAACGATCGCTCCGCGTCGGCGAGGGCGGCACCGACGGCGTCGTCGCGGTCCCGCCGGTGCTCGATGAGCGCACCGATCCGGGCCGTGAGGTCCTCCAGGAGGGAACGGACGCTGGAGAGCTCGGCGGCCTCGGAGCCCCTGCTCGGCATCCCCGCAGGGTGACCGGCCCCGGCGTCCCGGTGCAAGCCGGACCCCGCGGGGCGTTGGGCGGTGGCCGGTACGCTCGCCGCGATGCTGAGACGCCTGCACGCCGGGGGTTCCGGGCTGCCGGAGGGGCTCGAGCCCCGCACGGCGACCGGCGCGCCCGCCACGGCCGTGCGGGAGACGGTGGCCGAGATCCTCGCTGCGGTGGCAGAGCGGGGCGACGCCGCGCTGTGCGAGCTGAGCGCGCGCCTCGACGGGGTGGCGGCGACCCCGGAGCGGCTCCGGGTCCCCGACGAGGCCCTCGCCGTGGCGACGGCCGAGGTGCCGGGGGCGACGCGGGCGGCGCTGGAGACCGCCGCCGGGCGGGTGCGCGCCTACCACCAGCGCCAGCTCGCCGCCCGCAACCCCGCTGGTTTCGCCGAGGACGGGATCGAGGTGACCGAGCGCCACGTCCCGGTCGACGCCGCGGGGATCTACGTGCCGGGGGGCCGTGCCGCGTACCCCTCCAGCGTCCTCATGACCGTGATCCCGGCCCGGGTCGCCGGGGTGCGGCGGGTGGCGCTGTGCACCCCTCCGGGCCCGGAGGGCGTGCCCCCGCCGATCACGCTGGCGGCCGCGTCCCTGGCCGGGGTCGACGAGGTGTACGCGCTCGGCGGGGCGCAGGCCGTGGCGGCCCTGGCCTTCGGGACGGCCACGGTCCCGCCGGTCGACGTGATCGCCGGCCCCGGCAACGCCTGGGTGGCCGAGGCCAAGCGGCAGGTGGCGGCGGCGGGCCTGGTGGGCATCGACGGCCCCGCCGGGCCGTCTGAGCTGGTGGTGTGCTGCGACGGTGACGCCGACCCCGAGTGGGCCGCCACCGACCTCGTCGCGCAGGCGGAGCACGGACCGGGCGGCCGGATCGTCGCCGTCACCTGGGACCCGGCCTGGGCCGACGCCCTCGACGACGCCGTCGCCGCGGTGGTGGCCGCCGCGGAGCGGGTCGACGAGGTGCGGGCGACGCTGGCCGAGGTGGGCGCCGTGGTGCTGACCCGCGACGCCGAGGAGGCCCTGGCGGTCGTGGAGGCCCTGGCCCCCGAGCACCTGGCGCTGTTCGGCCCGGGCGCCGAGGCGCTCGCCGGGTCGGTGCGGCGTGCCGGTGCGGTGTTCGTGGGGGCGGGGACCCCCGTGGCGCTCGGCGACTACGTGGCCGGGCCGAGCCACGTGCTGCCCACCGGCGGCGCGGCGCGCTTCGCCTCGGCGCTGGGCGTCGACACGTTCCGGCGGCACCTGCACGTCGTGCGGGTCCGGGGCGAACCGCCGGCGCTGTTGGGGACGGCGGCGTGCCTCGCCCGCGCCGAGGGGCTGGAGGCGCACGCCGCGTCGCTGGAGGCCCGGCGGCGGTGAGCCGGCTCGGACCGCGGGCCGACCTCGCCGAGCTCGCCGGGTACCACTCCCCCCAGGTCGACGTGGAGGTTCGCCTCAACACCAACGAGAGCCCGTACCCGCCGCCGGCGGCGTTCCGCGACGCCTGGCTCGGCGCGCTCGCCGACCTGCCGCTGCACCGCTACCCGGACCGGTCCGCCCGGGACCTGCGTGAGGCCCTGGCGCACCACCTCGGGCACGGCCCGGAGCGGATCGTGTGCGCGAACGGGTCGAACGAGGTGCTGCTCGCGCTCCTGCTCACCTTCGGGGGACCGGGACGCTCGATGCTGTGCTTCGTGCCGACCTACACCCTGCACGCCCACCTCGCCCGCATCACCGGGACGCAGGTCCGCTGCGTGGACCGCGACGCCGCCTGGGGGGTGGATCCCGGTGCCGCCGCCGCCGCCGTGCGCGACCTGCGGCCCGAGCTCGTGTTCCTGTGCAGCCCCAACAACCCGACGGGACGCGCCGAGCCGCCCGAGGTGGTCGCCGCGGTCGCCGACGCGCTCGCGGCGCACGGTCCCGGGCTGGTGATCGTGGACGAGGCGTACGGCGAGTTCGCACCGACCAGCGCCCTGGGGTTGGTCGACGACGAGCGTCCGCTGGTCGTCACCCGCACGTTCTCGAAGGTCTGGTCCCTGGCCGCGCTGCGCCTCGGGGTGGGCATCGGGCCGGCCTGGGTGGCGGCGGAGGTGGAGAAGGTGCTGCTCCCGTACCACCTGTCGGCGGCGACGCAGGCCGCCGGGCGCCTCGCGCTCGGGTTCGAGGCCGAGATGCGGGCGCGGGTGGGGCTCATCGTGTCGGAACGGGAGCGGGTCGCAGCCGCGCTGGCCGCCGTGCCGGGCGTGCGGGTCCACCCGTCGGGCGCGAACTTCCTCCTGTTCCGCCCGCCCGGTGACGCCCACCGCACCTGGCGGCGGCTCGTGGACGCGGGGGTTCTCGTGCGGGACTGCTCGTCGTGGCCCGGCGTGGAGGGCCACCTCCGGGTGACGGTCGGCACCGCCGCCGAGAACGACCGGTTCCTCGCCGCCCTGGCCGAGGCCGTGCGCGAGGATGGGCGGCCGTGAGCCGTCGCGCCGAGCGTCACCGCCGCACGAAGGAGACCGAGGTGACCGTCGCGCTCGCGATCGACGGCACGGGGCGGGTGGAGGCCGACACCGGGATCCCGTTCCTCGACCACATGCTCGACCAGCTCGGCACCCACGCCGGGTTCGACCTGTCGGTCCGGGCCCGGGGCGACCTCGACGTGGACCTGCACCACACCGTCGAGGACACCGGGATCACCCTGGTGGCGGCGCTCGCGGAGGCGCTCGGCGACAAGGTGGGGGTGCGGCGCTTCGCCTCGGGCTGCTTCCCCCTCGACGAGGCGCTCATGCTCGTCGCCCTCGACCTGTCGGGACGGCCGTACCTGGCCTACGAGGTCGACCCGGTCGCGGAGTGGATCGGCACCTTCGACCCCCAGCTCGCCGAGGAGTTCTGGCGGGCGTTCGCATTCGCCTCCGGGATCACCCTCCACCTCCGGTCGCTGGCCGGCCGCAACGGCCACCACGTCATCGAGGCCGGCTTCAAGGGCGTGGCCCGATGCCTGCGGGACGCGGTGCGGGTCGAGGGGGCGACGGTCCCGTCCACGAAAGGCGCGCTGTAGAGCTCTGGCCGGCGATCGACCTGCGCGGCGGGCGGGTGGTGCGCCTCCGCCGAGGCGATTTCGGCGCGCAGATCACCTACGGGCACGACCCGGTCGCCACCGCGGTGGCCTTCGCCGAGGCCGGCGCGGGGCACCTCCACGTCGTCGACCTCGAGGCGGCCCGAACCGGGGTGCCGCACGAGCTGGCCACCATCCGGGCCATCGGTGCCGCCGTGGGGCCGCAGGTGGTGGTGCAGGTGGGCGGAGGGATCCGCACCGTCGAGGCGGCCGAGGCGGTACTGGAGACCGGTGCCCGCCGGGTGGTGGTGGGCACCGTGGCCGTCGCGGACCCCGCCCTGCTGACCGACATGCTCGCCCGGTTCGGTCCGGCACTGGTCGTGGGCCTCGACGTCCGTGCCGGTGCGGTGGCGGTGCGGGGCTGGACCGAGGAGGCGGGCGTCGACCTCGACGACGTGCTGCCCACCCTCGGTGGGGTGGCGGCGGTGGTGGTCACCGAGATCGGCCGGGACGGGACCCTGGACGGCCCCGACCTCGCGCTCTACCGGCGGGTGCTGGCCGTCTCCGACCTGCCGGTGATCGCCTCCGGCGGGGTCGGCGGGCCGGGCGACCTGCGGACCCTGGCCGATCTGCGGGTCGGGGACCGGCGCCTGGCCGGGGTGATCGTGGGGCGGGCGCTGTACGAAGGTCGCCTGCACCTCGCCGAGGCGCTGCGCATCGTGGCCGGGGCCGGGTGACGGCGTGCGGGACGTCGGCTACGTTCGGGACGCACGTACCGGCCCGGGGAGGGACCCTGGGGAAGGGGGTTGCCGTGGGACCCAACGGGGTGGTCGACGACGCGTTCCTGCGCCGCTACCGAGAGCTGCTCGACGCCGAGGACGCCGCCTTCGACGAGCTGGAGCACGCCGTCGAGGACGGGGATCGGGCGCACTACGAGCAGGACTTCGCCGCCTGGCGAGCGATCGTCGCCCGTCGCATCGCGTTCCTGGAGCGCCAGGGTCTGGTTCCCGGCCGGGTCGGCTCGTAGCGACACCGCTCGACCGTCGGTTCCCGAGCGGCCCGGTCCGGAGCGGCGGTCCGGTCGGTGAGACGGGGTGCGGTGGTGTTCAGGGTCCCGGCCGTACCGGTGCCCCCAGCTCGGTGACGAGGAAGGCCAGGATCTCTGCCTCTTCCCGCCACGCGGCGTGGCGGGCGGTGGGACCATGGTGGCCGGCCCCCATCTCGGTGCGGAGCAGGACGCGCCGGTCGCCGATCCCGGTGGCCCGCAGCTTCGCCACCCATTTCGCCGGCTCCCAGTAGGCGACCCGGGGGTCGTGCAGCCCGGCGGTCACGAACAGCGCCGGGTAGCGCAACGGCCGGACGTTGTCGTACGGCGAGTACGAACGCATGTAGCGCTCGTCGTCGGGGTCGTCGCGAGGGTTGCCCCACTCGTCCCACTCCGTGACCGTGAGGGGCAGGGTCTCGTCGCTCATGGTGGTGACCACGTCGACGAAGGGCACCTCGGCCACCGCGGCCCGGCACAAATCGGGCCGCATGGTCACCACCGCTCCCACGGTCAGGCCCCCGGCGCTCCCGCCCCGCAGTGCGGTACGGTCGGGTGCCGACCAGCCCTGCCGGTGCAGGTGCTCGATCCCGGCGATCACGTCGGTGAACGTGTTGCGCTTGTGGCGCCGGCGGCCCGCTTCGTACCACGCCCGTCCGAGCTCGCCACCGCCGCGGGCGTGGACGATGGCCACCACGACGCCCCGGTCGAGGAGGCTGAGGTGGGCCGGTGAGAATGCCGGGTCGTAGGAGATCTCGTAGGCCCCGTAGGCGAGGCACACCAGCGGTGCCGTGCCGTCGGGACGGAGGTCGGCCCGCCGGGCGAGGGTGACCGGCACCATCACCCCGTCGGCGGCGGTGGCCCACAGCCGCTCGGTGCGATACCGCTCGCGGTCGTAGCCGGGCACCGGGGTCTCCTTCACCACCGTCGTCCGGCCGGTGGGTAGGTCCAGGTCGAGGTCGCAGATCGGGGTGACGAGGGAGGTGCGCCGCAGGCGCGCCACGCCGGAGCCGTACTCCGGGCTCGGGCCCACCCAGGTGACCCCGAGCTCGTCGTCGCCCACGACGCGGTCGCCGCCGCGTTCGAGGTCGATCACCCGGACGCGGGTGGTGGCCCGTTCCCGTTCGGTGACCAAGAGGTGCGCGGCGAAGGCGTCGACGCC